>JBEBTM010000101.1:0-10641 GCA_040393745.1 Thermogutta terrifontis
GTAGCACATTGCCGGATGAGCCGCCGCGGGAAGTTCATCGTGTCTGAAAATCTCGGCGAGCCAACCGCGTGAATCGGTAAAACGCTTGATTTCCCGGACGGTCACATCGTGAATCGTTCCTTCCGTATAAATCGATTGATCGTTCATTTTAACTTTCCGGGGCTATTTTCCCGTTCCAAGACGTTCACGTTGATATTTACCTTGACTGACCGCACGAACCCAATCCTGGTTGTTCAGGTACCACTGCAATGTTTTATTCATCCCGCTTTCAAAGGATTCGATCGGTTTCCAACCGAGTTCGGTTTCGATTTTCGTCGTGTCGATCGCGTACCGGCGATCATGTCCCGGTCTGTCTTGAACATGCGTGATCAACGAACGAACCGGTTTGTGCCCGATGTCCGGTCGATGTTTCTCGACAAGATCACAAATCAGGCGAACGATCTCGATATTCGGCATTTCCGCGTTACCGCCGATATTATACGTTTCACCAATGGTACCCTTATGCAGTACCGTTCGAATGGCCCGGCAATGATCTTCCACATAAAGCCAGTCACGGACCTGCATTCCATCGCCGTACACGGGGAGAGGTTTTCCTTCCACGGCGTTGGCGATCACCAGTGGAATGAGTTTTTCCGGGAACTGGTACGGACCGTAATTGTTCGAACAATTCGTGATCAACGTCGGAAGTCCGAACGTATGGTGGTATGCGTGTACGAAATGGTCGCTTGACGCCTTTGAAGCGGAATACGGCGAGTTCGGTGAATAGGGAGTCGTTTCCGTGAACTTTCCCGTCGGGCCGAGCGAGCCGTACACTTCGTCCGTGGAAACGTGTAGAAAACGGAATTGCTTTTTTTCTTTTTCGGAGAGTGTTCCAAAATATTCCTTGGCGACCTCTAGAAGCCTGAACGTACCGACGACATTCGTCATGACAAAATCTTCCGGTCCATCGATGGAACGGTCGACGTGCGATTCCGCGGCAAAATTGATAATGTAACGCGGTCTATGCGTTTTCAACGCTTGCCGCATCGATCCGCCGTCGGCAATATTGGCATGAAGGAACGTGTACCGGGGATTCTCTTCAATGCCGGCAAGCGAAATCCGATTGCCCGCATACGTCAATGCGTCGACATTGACAAGATCCGAGTCGGGCTCTTTCGCGATCCATTGGTGGACGAAATTGGAGCCGATAAAACCGGCGCCTCCGGTAATCAAAGCGGCATGAAAACTCATGATATCAGGGCGAAAATTTCCGATGCTTTTTGAAGCACAAATCTTTCGCCGGTAAAAAATACGTATTTTTAAGGTCGCCGAAAGTTCATTGGACCGTGGATTCCGACGGGTTGAATCTGCATAGGGCTTTTCGGTGAAAGCCTGGCGTCATACACGGCTGCAAATGAGTATAGAACAAACAAAACCTTTATTCAACAAGCTGTCGCAAAAAATCCGCATAGGATGTTTTTCCGAGAGTGGCCGCGTAATTTCGCAACTCTTCTTCGGTGATCCATCCTTTATTCAAAGCGATTTCTTCCAGGCAGGCGATCATGGTTCCTTGTCGCTCTTCAATGGCCTCGACAAACGACCCGGCCTGGAGCAGTGATTCATGCGTTCCCGTGTCGAACCAGGCAACACCGCGTCCCAAGAGTTGAACATGGAGCTTGTTTTGTTCGAGATAGACTTGGTTCACGGCCGTGATTTCCAATTCCCCCCGCGCAGAAGGCTTGATGCTTTTGGCAATTTCCACGACGTGTTCATCGTAAAAATACAGTCCGGGAACGGCGAAATTGCTCTTGGGAATACTCGGTTTTTCCTCGATACTGATCACCTTTTTATTGTCATCGAATTCAACCACGCCGTATCGCTCGGGATTCTTCACCTGAATTCCGAAAATCATCGCTCCTTCTCGACGATGATTGCTTTCAACGAGCAACTTGGATAAATTGTAGCCAAAAAAGATGTTGTCACCCAGAACAAGACATGCGGGCGAACCTGCGAGGAAATCTTCACCGATGAGAAACGCCTCGGCCAGTCCGTTTGGTTGCGGCTGTTCAGCGTATTCGAATCGTACTCCCCATTGACGGCCCGAACCGAGTAAACGTTGAAACTGCGGCAAATCGACCGGGGTGGAGATGATCAAAATCTCGTCAATCCCGGCCAACATCAACAGGGAGAGCGGATAGTAGATCATCGGTTTATTGTAAACAGGCAATAGCTGTTTGCTGACCGCCAATGTGATAGGATGCAGACGGGAGCCTGCTCCGCCAGCAAGTACGATTCCTTTCCGTTTATTCGGTATGTTCATGGTGTTTGAAAAAAATTAGGTTCACTCCGTCGGTTGCAATGCGCCGCGCCAATCCTCGATGCCGGCGCGAAGTTCGTGGGTTATTTGCCGAACGGGTTTTTGAATTCCGCCGTGGGGCCCATGCTGACCAGCAGGGGATCGCTGAGCGGATAACGTTCCAAAACGCCACGGAGATCGTTCAGCGATATGGCTCGAATGGCGTCAAGATCCTGTCGGACCGTACGGTAGCCGTTGCCCGCAGCCCATTCGGATCCGATGGCAAAAAGGCGTCCGGCGGGCCGTTCGTTGCTGAGAACCAATCGGGAAAGAACCTTGTTTTTTGCACGGTCAAGTTCCTCCTGCGTCGGACCGTCGCGCATAGCGTCCTGAAAAACCCGCCGCACGCGATCGAGCACCGTGTCCGTGGCCTCCGGTTCGCAGGCGATTCCGGTCAGAAACAGTCCGTTGTCGAGATATTCGTACACGGACAGGGAAGCTCCGTCGGCCAGCCCCGTATCGACGAGATCCCAGTACAACCGACTACCGACATCGTCGCCGATGATATTGGCGAGGAGACCGGCGGCAAAACGATCGGCATCCCGGCAACTCGGGGCGTCGGACAGTAACAGCGTGTACTGCTGTGCCGCCGCTTCCCGAACCAACCGGTGCTCTCCTCGCCGGCCTGAAATCCGTCGAAGTTCGGGTTCCGGCAGCGGCGCCGGATTCGGCCAGTCCTCGCAAATCGTTTCCATGGTCCGGAGCAAACGGTCGAAATCAAGCCTCCCCGTCGCGACGAGTGTGATGTTTTCCGGGCAATAATGACGGGTCAGGTAATCCCGCATTACTTCCAGGGTCAATCCGGATACGCTTTCCGGCGTCCCCAGGACGCTGTTTCCTAAGGGGTGTCCGGCGAAGAAGAATTCGCGACTCCGGTCGTCGGCCCCGAAAGGCGGCTGGTCCTCGTACATGTTGATTTCTTCGAGAATGACCTGCTTTTCCGTTTCGAAATCATCGACTCGAAGGGCGGGTCGGAGCAGTCCGCCGAGCAGATACACGGCTTCTTCGAGCACCTCGGGCAGCAGTGTGGCGTAATAGACCGTTTGCTCTTCGCTGGTGTAGGCGTTGACATCGGCACCGATTTCGTCGAGCCGGCGGTTGACATCCTCGGCCCGGCAGACGTTGTTGCCCTTAAAGACCATGTGTTCGAGAAAATGGCTGACCCCCGACCGGTCCGGGGGTTCGTTGCGGGCACCGGTCCGAACGAAAAAGCCCAAGGCAGCGGAATAAGCCGCCGAGTGGGTTTCTGCAACGATTTCAAAACCGTTATCGAGCTTCGTCTGTTGAAAGATCATTGTGAGGAAAAAGGATACAGGAATCGGGATACGGTGGGGAATCTTATCGTTTTTCTTTTTCCCCCTTCGGGCTTCCGGCACCCGGATTCTTCACCCCTTCCTCCCGAGGCAGGACAAGTTTCTCCAAGGGACGTTTCATTCGAGCAAACCAGGGTTCTTCTTCGGGGCTCAGCGGTGTTACCAGAACGGTAAACAAACCGGCCCACTTTCCGGCCAGGAGATCCGCGAAAACCTGATCACCAACCATGGCGGTCGAGCTTTTGTCGAATCCCATGGCCTGTATGGCTTTTCGGCAACCGAACGGTAACGGCTTCATCGCAGGCGCAACAAAGGGAATTCCAACACTTTCGGCAAAGGTCCGAATCCGAGCCCCTCGACCGTTGGAGACGAGACAGAGCCCGACTCCCGCCATTTTCATCGTTTCGAGCCACTGGGCAATTTCGGGTGTCAGGTCCCGGCTTCGATAATGCTTTAGCGTGCAGTCGACATCGAGCAGGAGCGACTTGATCCCGAGATCGCCGAGCCTTCCCGGCGTGAGTTCGACGACGCTTTGAAGTCGCAAGTGCGGATGAAACAGACGGGGCATGGTGGAATATCCTGAATTGTGCAAACTGAAAATACCCGCCACAACCCATCGTCTCCGCACGCGACCGCTCGTCATTGACTTGCGCTCATCGGCGAAGTGGGCATACACCGCCGACCGAAAAACCTAAACGTGGCTCCCGGTGATTTTCTTCATTTCTTCAGCCTTGATGGCGGCAAGTTCTTCCGGAGTGTAACTGGAATCGGTTCGTTTTGAGGGACGGAGCAGAATGACGACTCCCAGTCCCAATCCCAGAAGGATAAAAAAGTAAGGCATAACCCAAGTTCCGGGATCGACGCCTTCCGCTTTCTCTTCGGCGGCGAAGAGCAAAGCCGGTAGGATCAGGGTACCGAGGACGGCGACGCCCACGGAAAAAGCATGTCGGAAAGAGCGAAACAAGCGGAATCGAGTGATCATGGCGTTGAAATCGGATGGGGCAAAATGACGACGAAAACAGTAGTTGCTGGCATTATATCCACTCCAGGGGGTGTTTGCAAGAGATCGGAAACGTCCGAACGCCCCGGATTCGATCCGTGAAACTTGTCCATGACGTGCCCACATGGCGAGGCTTGCCAAAATCGCGGTCTCGGATATACTGCGAGCGTGCCGAATGGCCTGAAACCTGCGGGCGTGGTGGAATTGGCAGACACGCCAGACTTAGGATCTGGTGCCGCAAGGCGTGGAGGTTCAAGTCCTCTCGCCCGCATTGGGGTCGCGTTTTTCGATGAAATTCCGACGTCAAATCCTGCTATGGAAGATTCCGTAACGTCTCTTCCACGATTCCGGCCTCTTCCACGGTGTTGATTCCCAAGCTTTCTATCGGCTTGAGCACCGGTAGAGCCACGACTTTGCGGCCTTGAGAAAGTAGGACTGCCGGGGTGTCCGTGATGTAATATTCTCCCTGCGAATTATCCGTTTTCAGAAATCCCAGTGCCGTGAGCAGTTCAGGCGTGTGGAAAATGTAATAACTCATATTCACTTCCTTGATCGCCTTCTGTTCTTCTGTGGCGTCTTTTTCTTCGACGATACCTAAAAAGTCGCCATTTTCATTTCGGACGATCCGACCGAGCCCCTGAGGGTTCACCTTCATGGCCGTTCCCAAAATACACGCCGGAGGCGCATCGGACGGTTGATAGGCGTCGAAAAGTTTCCTGATCGAATCCACCTGGATCATCGGACAGTCCCCGGCAACGACCATGACCGGTCCGTCGTGCCCGGCCAGTTCGTCACGGCACACCATCACGGCATGCCCCGTCCCGAGCTGTTCGGTCTGCTCGACAAACACCAAGTTTCGCCGATGGGCCAGCATTTCCCGGACAAGATCGCTCCGATAACCGACCACGACCAGGATTTTTTCTATGCCCGACTTTTCCAAGGCGTCGAGAACGTATTCGATCATCGGACGTCCCAAAATGGGATACAGCACTTTTGGCAGCTCGGATTTCATCCTGGTCCCTTTTCCAGCGGCCATGACAACGGCATATTTTGTGGTGTTCATCGGTTTATGGCGAGAAATTGAAAAAATCTTCCTGATTGCCGGAGTTCGGCCCATCCCTCTAAATATAGCGTAACGTCGAATGAATCGCCAGTCCTCACCGAAAACGGAGATTCCCTCTGGCCCCCTGTTTTTTCCCGGCGAAAGATAATCTATAATCTACCGCCTATATCCCAATATTTTTCCACGACATTTCGCCGATTCTCGTCTTCCGAGGCGTTCTTCGGCCATCAATCACGCCATCATGAATTCAGCAGAGACGCTTGACACCCCAAAATCCCTTTGGAATAAAGGATTTATCGCTCTTCTCGTAACGCAGTTCACCGTTGCCTTCAATGATAACGCCTTCCGCTGGCTTCTCATTCCCATCGGCAAAGCGTACGTGAACGAGGATTTCATCCGTACCTTGGGCAGCGTTTTCCTGGTCGTTCCCTTTTTGCTTTGGACTTCGATCGCCGGTTTCGTGACGGATCGATTCAGCAGGAGATCGGTCATGATCTGGTGCAAGCTGATTGAAATGCTGCTGCTCGCAGTCGCCGTAGGAGTCATGCTGCTAGGGCCCAACGTCACGGGGCTATCCACGGACGGGGTTTATTCCATGCCCCTGAAAATTACGCTTCTCCTGGGTATCCTCTTCCTGCTCGGTTCGCAGAGCGCGTTTTTCAGTCCATCGAAATATAGCACCATTCCCGACTTAGTACCTGACGAAAAACTTTCCGCGGCCAATGGCGTGGTCTCCATGCTCACCATGGCTGCCTGCGTCATGGGGCAGGTGCTCGGCGGATTCATCTTCGCCTGGACCACGATTTTGGACAAACGGGAAAACGCGGCCGGTGTGACCGACCTCGTTGCCACAGGAATTCCCGGCTCGCAGCAAATCTGGATCACGGCCCTGGTCCTGCTTGGCGTTGCGGTGATCGGGCTTCTCGCCAGCTTCTTCGTACCGAGATTCAAACCGGTCAATCCCGAAGCGAAATTCCCCGTGAATCCCTTCCTGCAAACCGGTCGGGATTTAGCCGCCCTCTTTTCGCACCGCCGACTTTTCTGGCTCGCCGTGGCCAGCGCCTTTTTCTGGGGACTCGCCGCCCTGGCCGTGATGAATATCGATAAATTTGCCATTGAGCATCTCCGGGTGGCGCAACAGTACGTCACGCCACTGGCCGCGATTTTGTCCATTGGCATCGGCATCGGGGCCGTGGTCTGCGGTTTCCTGTCCGGCAAACGCATCGAACTGGGCCTCGTTCCGATCGGCGCCTTCGGTATGGGGCTGTTTATCTTTCTTCTCGGTTTTACACCGGGTTACAAAGAAACCGTGGGGCTTGGCTTTGGTTCGCCGTCTGGAACACCGTATATTTTCGCCTTCGTCGTAATGATGATCATCGGTTGTTGGGCCGGTTTGTACGACGTCCCGCTTTCGGCCTACATTCAAAAATACAGCCCCACGCAACAGCGCGGCCGGATGATCGCGGCGTACAATTTCCTCACTTTTTCGGCCATGCTGGTTTTTTCCGGGCTGTTCCTTGCCGGAGCCAAACTGTTCGGCATGCTCGGAGCCGCCTCGCCGAGTTTGCTCATCTGGATCGTTACGGGCCTGGCGACCTTGGGCGTTTTCGTGCTGATCGCCTATTGCCTCAATGGGCCTCTGATCATCTTCGGCATTCGCTGTCTGCTGCAAATCATTTACCGGCCCAAGTTCGTCGGCCTTGAAAATATTCCTGAGGAAGGCGGAGCCCTTTTGGTTTCGAACCACGTCAGCTTTTTGGATGGCATGATCGTCTATTCCGCATGTCCCCGGAACGTCCGATTCTTGGCTTACGGACCCATGGTTCCGAAGTTTTTCGAGGGTTGCGTCCGCGAATCCGGCCTCATCAAAATCCAGCCGGGCCACCCGAAGAACATCGTCAAGGCTCTCCGTCAAGCTCGGGAAACCCTGAATCAGGGCGAAATCATCGGCATTTTCCCCGAAGGCGGCATCACGCGAAACGGCCAAATGCGCGCCTTCGAGCCCGGTTTCATGGCCATCCTCAGAGGGGCCAAAAATCCCGATGGGAGTCAGATCCCCGTGATTCCCGTCCACATCGGCGGACTTCACGAAAGCATGTTCTCGTATAAATACGGCGATCGGGAACACCAAGGCCGGAATATCAAACTTCGGCCTCGAAAACTCAAAAACGACGTCATTGTCGCCTTCGGGAAGCCGATGTACGATATCGAATATCCCATGCAAGCCCAGCGGGCCGTCCAGGAACTCGGTATCGATTCCTACAAGGAGTACAATAAAAAATCGCTCCCTACACCGGGTCGGTCGCTCATCGAAACCTGTCGCCGGCGCGGCACGAAAATGTTGTTCACCGACTCCACGGGCGTCCGGCTGAGTGGCTACAGATTCCTGATCGCGACGCTCGTTCTTCGTCGGTTGCTGAACAAACTCGTTCTCGACGGCCGGGAAAACGAACCCAACATCGGCATCCTGGCCCCCATGTCCGTGGGCGGTTCTTTACTCAACGCCGCGGTCACACTGGACCGCCGGGTTCCCGTGGATCTGAATTTCACTTTCGGCAAAGAGGGAATCGACTACTGCATCAAACAGGCGGGAATCAAGCACATCCTGACGAGCCGGAAAATCATGGAACGCTTCCCGGAATACAAAGACCTGGGCGCGGAAATTTTCTGTACGGAAGATTTGCTGGAGAAAATCACGCCGGGAATGAAAATCGGCTCCCTGATCCGAGCCGTGCTTTGGCCCCGCCGGCTTTTGGAATATTCGTTGGGATTGCGCAGCAAGGGAATCAACCAGGAACTCGCGACACTCATCTACACCTCGGGCTCCACGGGAAAACCCAAGGGCGTGATGCTCACGAATGACAATCTCGCCGAAGTGGGACGCTCCTTTGTCAGTGCGATGCGGCTCGATGAAAAAGATACCGTGCTGGGGTTCCTGCCGTTTTTCCATGCCTTCGGTTTCATGGGCAATTTCTGGCTCCCGATATTCTGCGGCGGCAGCGCGGTGTTTCATTTCAACCCCCTGGAACCGAAAAAGGTCGGGGAAATATGCCGTAAGAATCCGATCACCTTTGTCGCCTCCACGCCGACATTTTTGCGCAATTTCCTGCGACGCTGCCCGAAGGAGGATTTCCAGCATGCCAAGACGGTCATGTGCGGCGCGGAAAAATTGCCGATCGATCTCATGGATGCCTGGGAGGAAAAATACGGCGTGCGTCCCGGCGAAGGATTCGGGGCCACGGAACTCTCCCCGCTTCCGGCGACGAACGTGCCCTTCGAACGTACCCTGGACGACTTCAATATCTACCGAAAAGACGGCTCCATCGGCCGGGCGGTCATGAATGTCGCCGTGAAGGTTGTCGACTTGGAAACCGGCAAGGATTTGCCGCCGGGGGAAATCGGCATGATCGTCGTGAAGGGCCCCATTGTCATGAAGGGTTACTACAAACAGCCGGAACTCACCAACGGGGTGCTCAAGGACGGCTGGTACACCACCGGTGACGTGGGCAAAATCGACGAGGACGCCTTCATCTGGATCACGGGCCGACAGACGCGGATTTCCAAGATCGGCGGCGAAATGGTCCCACATATCCTGATCGAGGAGGAAATCCAGAAGATCGTCGCCCAAGCATTCGCGGAACAAGATAAGAGCGAGGAAAACATCGGCGGAACGGGTCCGCTTTTGGCCGTGACCGCGCTACCGCATGAAACGAAGGGCGAGCGGATTATCGTGCTGTACCGTGAATTACCGCTGGAACCGAAGGAAATCGTCGAACGGCTTATTGCGGCGAACGTCCCCCGGATCTGGATCCCGCATTTCGACGGGTTCCTGAAGGTCGATTCCATCCCCGTCCTGGGTACGGGAAAACTCGACTTGGCCGCCTTAAAAGAAAAAGCCGCCGATGCGGAACGAACTCAATAAAAACGAAGAGCCCCAAGTGGAGCGAAGCGTAACTTGGAGATAACGCTCCCGCGATTATTGAAGCGAATCCACGAATTCACGCAATTTCTCTCGATGTTCCGTGCCGTGTGGGGCCGAATGATAGTCGAGTCCGGCCGGCGGGGTGTAAAACGTTTTGGGCTCATTGGCGGCTTCGAAAAGGCGCTGTCCCTGCGTGTAGGGAATCACCTGGTCGCCTTCACCGTGGCTGATGAACACCGGCCCGGTGAACCGACTGATTTTTTCGACCGATGGCAGCCGTTCCTTGAGCATCCAGTTGACGGGTAAAAACGGCACCATACGCCGGCCCATATCCCCGACCGAGGTGAAGGAGCTCTCAACGATGAGCGCTCTCGCACCGTCGTTGGCGGCAATGTCCGTGGCTACGCTGCCGCCCAGGGAAAAGCCGGAAACGATCACCTGGTTTTTGGCGATTCCATCGTGGGTCGCCAGCCAATCCCGCGCGGCGCGGCCGTCTTCCAAAATTCCCGGTGCGGTCGGCGTTCCTTCGCTTTTTCCGTATCCGGCGTAGTCGAAAAGAAGGATATTACAGTGAAGATCGTCACGGAGCTGTACGGCCAGAGGCGTAAGATAGGAAATATTCTCGCCGTTTCCATGACAATAAAGAACCGATCCTCGGGCCACCTCACCGGAAGAAGAGGGATCAAAAGCGAAATAGCGTCCATTCAGTGTTTCGTTCCGTGTGTTTTTGAACGAAATTTCCTGGAAACCGCCGCCGGTGCGATCCCAGTCGCCCGTGGGATATTTCGGCGGATAAAACAGGAATTGCCGCGCCAGCATGTCAGCCCGGCAACCGATCAAATAAACCGGAACGAGCAGGATTCCCAAGAGGAAGTACCGGCAAAGCCGATGCCGGGGTTTGGCGGGAGTTTCAGAAGATTCCATCGTCTTATCCTGGGCAATGCGTTTCGATTCGAAGAACATTCTCCAGTATAGGGAAAACGGCAAAGACCGGCAAGCCCAAAGCAA
>JBEBTM010000102.1:0-10547 GCA_040393745.1 Thermogutta terrifontis
AGGCGAGAAAAGCGAGAAAAAAGACGCCCCGCCGGCCACTCCCAAACCCGAACCGCCGGTGGAATGACAAGTTCTTAATCTCCGTGGAGGCACAAACGGTTCGACAGACCGGACCGTTCGTGTCTCTACGCGTATCGGTCCGCCCTTTGCAGGGACGGCAAATGGGATATAATCGAGCTACGTTATTCTTCGATTGATGCCTGTCGCCCGAGCCGGCTCGAAGCGGGGTCCGAAACAAAATCGTTTTTCGCTTTTTCCTAATGACGTCACCTTTGCCTCCCTCCCGTTCGGCGAACTTCGATGATACGGTTCGATCGGAATTACCTTCGAACCGCTTTTCCCGTTATGCCGAGGCGGAATTTCTCGCGGAAATCGGGACATGGATTTGTGACGTTCAAACCGGCGCGGAACAATGGTCGCCGGGTTTGGCGGCCGTTTTGGATATTCCCCGCGACATTCCAAATCCGAAATTGTTCGAATTTCTACCGTTGCTCGAACCGGAAGTCACTCGATTTCTGAGAAGCCGGTTGCCGTTTTATCGAAAACGATTCCTCCACCGAACGATCACGGGAGCCACGGAGCTTCTTTTTCAGGCGGAAAAACGTTATGACACGAAAAAGAACGTCACGGAAATCATCGCGACGCTGCAAAACGTTTCCGACATCGTCTGGAGTATGGGAACTTCGGAGATCGGCGAGCAGCTTCTCGAAACCATCGCCACCGGTGAGGATCTGGTCGCCCTGGCCGTGGATACGCAGCTTGTCATGATCTACTTCGAGGGGGAAGGCTGGGACAAACTGCGCGTCGACACGCATGCCCAACTGGGCAAGCGGCTGGATTCCGTGGTCGAGGATCACCCCCAGATCGTTGCGGCGTTTCGTGAATCCGTTCAAGGTCGGGCCCAGAACACGAACCTGACCTTTCGCGGACGGCATTATCTCGTCAAAATCCGACCTTACCACGATGTCGAGGGGGCCATAGCCGGGGCCATGTGCTTGGCCGTGGACATCACCGAGCGAAGCGCCCGCCTGGAAAGTTTGGAGCGGGACCAACTGCTTCTCGAAGAAACCATTCGTCAACAGACGGCCCAGCTTCGAGCCGGCCACGCCACGATGCGGGCCGTTCTGGAAACAGCGCGGACCGGTGTCATTTTGGCCGACCGAAGCGACCGGATTGTGTTCGTCAATCCGGCGTTGTCCCGGATGCTCGGTTACGACGAAAACGAAATGATCGGCCATTCCCTTGCCGGATGGTTTCCATCGGAGACGATCGCCGAGATGCGATGCATCCTGACGGAACCGGAAGCCGCCGCATTTCGAGCCCAGCTTCCATTCAGCCATAAAGACGGCCGGGAGATTCGGGTCGACGTCAATGCCGCCCTTCACGCCGACGGACCGGATCCATCGAAAGTGCTGATTGTCACGCTACTCGACGTGACCGGGTAGCAAAAGCGCCGGAAGGCCGCAAACGGCGTCCTCCCCGCCAACTTGGAATGACGCATTTAAACTCAACCGAGGCAATCCATGTATTTTGCGAAACAACCCCGAAGGTATCGCCGTGGGCTGACCATTACAGAAGTCATGATCGCGCTGGTCATCTTTGCCGGCTGTATCGCGATCATCGGTGAGCTGGCGCGAATGGGGTTGCGCAACGCCAAGGAATCGAAGGACATCACGCAGGCCGAACTGCTCGCCGAGAGCATTTTAGCCAAAGTCCGGCTCGGAATCATCGAGATGGAGTCGGCCACGGACGTTCCCGTGACCGAAGACCGTTCTTCGACAGGCGATACGATTGCCGATACGAACGCGGTTTCCACGGGCGCGCTGGGTGGTCATCTCTGGGTCTATGATCTTGAGGTCACGGACATCGATGAGTACGGTCTCATGGAAATCGCGGTTACGGTCCGGCAAAATCAAGATGAATCGCTCCGCCCCGTAGCCTGTCGTCTGGTCCGTTGGCTGGCCCTGGAGCCCGAGGAGGAAGAGGAAGAAACCACCGAATAGATGGCGCGGTATTCATGGAATATGGGAACGGCCACTCGTGGAAGCACCCCTGCAAAACGAACGCTTCGCCTCCGGTTTTGCAGGCGACGATAAGTGGAACCGTGTGATAACATCAGTCGGAAACGGATCGCAGCAGAACTTCCGGACGGGATTGCCCGACCGGCACCGCCGCATCGAAATCTCCTCTTGGTTATCACGCTCCAGGTTCCCGGGACTCTTATTTCCCGGGACGATCCACCTGGATGTCAAAAGTCCGTTGCGAACCGTCGGCTTTGAACGTCAGGCCGGAATTTTCCGAGGAAAAATATTTCGAATCGATCAAAGGCACATATCGGTTCGATTCACCGCCATCGGAGGTTCGCGTCGAAATAACGTCTTCCGCGCCGCCGATGTAGACTTTGTAGTCGCCTCGCGGAATGCCGTCGTTGAGTTTCTGGAAACCGACGACGTAGGTGCCGTCTTTTTTGATGACCCCTTGGGCGTTGTGTGTTGCCGTCGTGAAAATGACCACACCCTTGGTCAAGGGGCTCCCGTCGTCGGAGAACGTGACCTTGCCCGACAAGGATTGGTTACCGCCGCATCCGAGAAAAGCGAGAGCCATGAAAACGGCCCACAGGATATGTCGTGTATTGAGCATTGCGTGAATCATGAAATGGATGAATACGAAATGAATAACAAGCCGGATCGGGGGCGCAAGAAAATGCGGCCCCCGGGAAACATGGCCATTACGGCAGCGTTACAGGAGTACCGTCACCGACGAAGGCAAGCGGAACGAGAATGTTTTCCGTGGAAACCGTGACCGACACGGCCCGGACGGATCCGTCACCGATGATAAAATTGCAGACGCCGGGGTGCCAGCTCCCGAATTTCTTCCAGTTATTGTTACACTGAACCTGCTCCTTCATCAGACCGCGTGTCAGCATGAACCAGGAACGATGAAATCCCCGCCCCAGGCCGCCCCAGTTGTCGTAATGGGAGAAGAGCCAGGTGCCGTCGTTACGGTGGACGTACTGCTCGTCGGGCATGTAGTATTTTTCGCCGATGATAATCTGGTTCGAAGCTCCATCAGCCCACCAGGCCATTTCATCCCGGGGTTGCCAGTTTTTCAGGTCTTCATCGACATAGCTCACCGTTGTTTGAAGGGCGCAGCGGAACGGTGAACGATCCCGATTCAAATCGTCGGCGAAACTGCTCGACCCGCCGGCGGACGCCCAGGTCGGTGTGATCGAGTCGCAGTGTTCATTGAACATCCCTTGCGTGGCGGGATCGGAGTTGGCCATAACCTGCACGATGCAATAATCGTTGGCCGGACCGTAAGCGAATTGCCTGGTGAAGTCCGTTTCCTCACAATCGTTCGTCTGGGGCATGCCGGAATTTGTGATTCTGTCGCCGGCTCCGCGGCGTGTCGGACAATAATACGGGGAAATTCGGCACAAGGCTTTGATGTACTCTTCCCGTTCCGCGTCCGTGGTTCCCGGTACGTTGCCGCTGTAGTTCGGTGTGGCATCGGTTTTATCCGGGGTTTCCAAATTCGCCCCGAGCCCCTTGTTCGTGTTGTTGGAAATCAACCTTTCATACGGGGCTGCCTGCTCCATGAAAGGCAGGATGACGAACCAGAATGTGACGCGGGAATAAGGCCCGATGTGGGATGGTGGCAAGCCGCCGTAGGTGTCATGGAAATTATGGACGGCCAAGCCCATTTGCTTCATGTGGTTGCTGCATTGCATTCGCCGGGCGGCCTCCCTCGCCGCCTGAACGGCCGGCAAAAGCAGGGCGATCAAAACGCCGATGATTGCAATAACCACCAGGAGTTCGACGAGAGTAAATGCCTTTTCTTGTTCATAAAATGCTTTTTTCATGAGGAAACCTTTTTACCTTTCTTCGGCCGAAGACCGAAATCAAACATAAAATCTACGAAAAAAATAAAATGAGTAGTCATTTTTGTTCCGGCAAATACTTGCACAAAAATTAAAGCCGGACAACAGGTCATGAAATCACCGAAAATCCGGTTGACAATTAGTAACTCTAATAAAATATCGCCCAAAATGCAAATGAATTTGCCAAAAAGAGCACGTTTTTCACAGAAACTTGACTACTCATTTTTACGTCTATTTTTTTGAGTTTCCTACAAAAAATGTCGAATCCTATGGCTTTAAGCATTTTCGGTTGATGAGTTAAGTCGCAAAAGGTCTTTTGATGTCTACCGTTTTGGGGGCGAGCGACTTTGAAATCGTCAGGGAACGATGGCCCCGGATTTCGAACCGCCTTCGGTTCTGGTAAAATGCCGCGATGATCAGATCAACAATGCGAATGGTGTCGCTTCAATCCGGAAGCAACGGGAACTGTATTTACGTCGAATCCCGGGGCGTTCGGTTGCTCTTTGACGCCGGACTTTCCGGGACGAAAACGAAAGAACGGCTCGCGGAAATCGGCGTGGACATCGCGTCCATCCAGGGCGTCGTCGTTTCTCACGATCATTCGGACCACATTTCCGGGGCCGGCGTACTCCACCGTAAGTATGGCCTTCCGCTCTGGATGACCAAGGGAACCTATGAACAGGCGGTGCATCGTAAACGCATGGGACGGGTTTCCGACCCGAATCTTTTCACGTCCGGGGCCACGCTTTCCTTCGGATCCGTTCGCGTGGAAACCCTTGCCACGACGCACGATGCCGCCGAGGGCGTTTGCTTCGTCGTCGATAACGGCAATGCCCGATTGGGGATCATGACCGATCTGGGCTGTCCGTTTCTGGAGCTTCCGCACATGATCGCGACCTTGGACGGCGTGCTTTTAGAAAGTAATTACGACCCGACCATGCTGGAAAACGGGCCGTATCCGGACGATTTGAAACGTCGAATTCGCGGCAAGCGGGGGCATATTTCCAATATCGAAGCCGCCCGATTGATTCACGGCATGGGCAAGAAACTCCGCTGGGCCTGTTTGGGGCATCTTTCCGAAGACAACAACCATCCCGAAGTCGCCTTGGAGACACATCGCGGCATCATGGGAAACCGCTTGCCCTTGTACGTCGCCTCACGATACGAATGCTGCGAACTGCCGGAATTATGAGGGAGAAAAACTGCCCTTGACCGTGATTCGATAAAATGATATTTTTTCCCATGTTGGATTCAGTCAGGCGGACGGATTCCGTTCGGTCCGTCGGACGATTTTTGAGGATCTTAATGTTCGCCGGAAAACCGCGTGGGTTTCGCCCGGAGAGGAACAATAGGGTTAAGGACGACCCACCACTTTATTTTGCCAAGGAAGGCGGATGACATGAAAGGGAATTTCAACCACCAATTGACGGAGCCGGAAGTCCAGGCCGTGGCCCTTCTCGACCTGAAACGTCAATATGAACAGATCAAAGACGAAATCAACGACGCCCTGAAACGCGTCTGTGACAGCGGGGCTTTCGTGCTCGGTCCAGAGGTCAAAACGCTGGAGCAGTCCATTGCCAATTACTCGCAGGTCGACCATGCCGTGGCCTGCGCTTCAGGCAGTGACGCTTTGCTGCTTGCCCTCATGGCCGCCGATGTGGGGCCCGGCAACGAAGTGCTGGTTCCCAGCTTCACCTTCTTCGCGACGGCCAGCGCGGTGACCCGATTGGGTGCCCGGCCCGTGTTCGTGGATATTCTCCCCGACTCGTTCAACATGGACCCGGCCGACGTCGCGCGGAAAATCACGCCCCGTACCAAAGCGATGATTCCGGTCCACCTGTTCGGCCAGATGGTCGACATGATCGAACTGAACGCCTTGGCCCGGACGCACGGAATCGTGGTCGTGGAAGACGCTGCCCAAGCGATCGGCGCCGAACTGGACGGTCGTCGCGCCGGCTGCTGGGGCGACATGGGCGCGTTCAGCTTTGATCCGACAAAGAATCTCGGTGGCGCCGGAGACGGCGGACTTGTTTCGACCCGGAACGAGGAATTCGCCAAACGCCTGAAACTGCTGCACGTTCACGGCATGGAACCGCGGTATTATCACAGCGTCATCGGCATCAACAGCCGGCTCGATTCCTTTCAGGCGGCCATTTTGAACGTCAAGATGAAATATCTTGAAGGCTGGACCATGATGCGGATTCAGAACGCCAACCGTTACGGCGAATTGTTCGACGACGCCGGATTGGACGGGGCGATCGCCCTCCCGACGACCGGACCGAATCGGCGGCACGTCTGGAACCAGTACACGATCCGCGTCGGTGACGAGCGCCGAGACGATCTGCGCGCGAAACTTTCCGAACGAAAAATCGGAGCCGAGATTTATTATCCGCTCGGTCTGCACGAACAGGAATGTTTCAAATACCTGGGCTACACGGCCGAAAGCCTGTCCGAAACGTACCGGGCCAGTCGGGAAGTGCTTGCCCTGCCGATCTTCCCCGAACTCACGGAAAACGAACAACGAGCCGTGGTCCGGGGAATCAAGCAATATTTCGAGGCAAACCCGTCACGCCATCTCTTCCCCGCAGCCCTGCCGCAAAAGCGGGAAGCGGCGTAAGGCGGAGACGACTCGACCCATCATACGAGCCCTGATCGTCAACGCGGGGCTCGTTACTTTTCTTGGGTCGATGTTACTTCGATCGGCATTATTACTTCATCTCATGGCACCAAGCGTCGACGATGAAGGGCAACTGCGCGTTGCGGTCGATTTGTTCCAGCGTTTCCAACGTTCGCTCCAATCGCCTTGATGCCAGCCGGGCTTCGCCGAGGTGTTGTTCCCGGAGTCCGGCGCTTTCGTCTTCAGGAGAGACGGCCTCCATTTTTCGAATTTTCGAACGAAAAAGATCGATGGCCAGGTAGCAAATTCCCCGAAGCCGCCTTCGGCGCGTCGGAGCATCCTTACCCGCCGCGTCGACATGCTCGTTGATCCGGGCGGCCAGCGCCACGGAGTCAAGGCCGGCCTTGAGTAGCTGCTTCTCCAGTTCGCCCCGGATTTCATCGCCGGAATCGTCGTAGAGTTCCTGGGCCAAATCGAAACTCCCGCCGGCCCGACGAGCCAATTTCAGGCCCTGCTCCTGCGTGGCGACGATTCCCCGGTCCAAAAGCAACGAACCCAGAAATTGAACCGACAACGGTGCAAAGCGGATGATCTGGCATCGACTCCGAATCGTCGGAAGCTGTTTGTTCGACGAAGTGCCGATGAGAATAAGCAGCGCGTCCGGCGGTGGTTCTTCCAGCGTTTTGAGCAAGGCGTTCGCGCCTTCCATGTTCATGAAATCGGCATCGTCAATGATCGCGACCTTGCCGTGGCCCAAGTACGGCGTGCGGTAGATATTGTAGCACAATCCGGAGCGGCCCCGATGGTCCTTGTCACCGATGAGCAGTTCCAAGGGCAAAAGCGACTTGTCCGCCGGTTTACTCACATAATACAAGTCGGGGTGCGTCGTCGCCGGACCGTCCGATTCGTTTGCGGACGGTTCGTCGCCGAAGAACAATCGGCAGGAATCACAATGCCCGCAGGGATCGAGCTCTTCGGGTCCGTTGCCTTTGCAGAGATATCCTTTGGCAAGGGCCAGGGCGAAAAGGCGTTTCCCGATTCCCGGCGGTCCGATGAACAGGAAACTACCGGCGAGCCGTCCCCGCTGCTTGGCTCGCCGAAACCGCTCGACAATGCCGTCATGACCGTGGACACCCTGCCAACTCATGATTGTATTCTTTCAAAAAAAGAAGCGAGAGTCGGACGTGACGCGGATACCGCTTCCCGTTCGACTCTTCGGGGTTTGTATCAAAAGCCGGAGGCTATTGTCCGCCGCCTTG
Organism: Thermogutta terrifontis; assembly: GCA_040393745.1. Taxonomy (GTDB): domain Bacteria; phylum Planctomycetota; class Planctomycetia; order Pirellulales; family Thermoguttaceae; genus WRKP01. Next base: position 7,757 of record JBEBTM010000102.1, read on the forward strand.
CCCTTCGGGATATTTGATCCGCTTCTGGACTTCGGTTTCCAAGACGCCGAACGCCTGTTCGTAGCGGACAATCGCGGCGTGGATGGCATCGCGCATCCGCTTGGCCGTGTAGAAGTTCGTGACGATCCGGTTCGAAACGGTAATCGAAAGCTGGGTTCCAATCGGCTGCGGGTTGATCCCGAAATCGATGATCAACTCTTCCGGCGTTCCGGTCACACGGCAGACATTGGCGTAAGCCGCGACGACATTGGAATCGTCATAACGAATCTGGACCGTTTGCTGCTGGGGGGCGCCGGCTTCTGAGGCATGCTCTTGGGACATAAAAACTCCTTCAAAAAATGTGTTAACGGCTGAATCCCTTCGGCCACGAAGTCGCACGGCGTGGTCAAACACCGCCGGATATAAACCTCAATGCTCTTCCGGGTCGAAAAAAGATAATCTATAGCGTCGAAGCTGAGTGGCAATTTTAGCAAATCCGCACAATTGACGCAATAGGAATATTTTCCGCAAAATCATGTGTCGGCTTTCTCCTGAAAGCCCTACTCTCCCGCAAAAGGCTCGACGTGGGACGTTTTATCGAGCCCGGTTTTCTCTTGGTATTCCTCCAGTGAGGTGAAGCGATCCTTGTTGAGCCAACGGAACAGCTCGCCGCCGTTTGGCTGCCGATAGAGATTGCCTTCCATGGTCATTCCATCGCGGAAATCGGCGTCGATGCGGACCAGACTTTCCGTGGCATTTTGGAAAACATTGTCGCGAATGACGAAGTTCGTGGTTTTGGCCGTGTTGGCGTAGATCATGACATGTCGACCGTTCGGGTCGGATCTTTGGACGTGTCCCCAGCCGAAACCGGCGTCAGTGCAGACGTTCTTCTCGAACACGATATTATCCGTGACCGACTCGGGACCGCGATTCCAATATTCGAATGAATACTCACAATTCCGGATCGCGTTGTTCCGGTAAAGAAGGTTCCGCTCGACATTCACACCGGCTCCCTGGTTGGTCAGGGCCGCATCGTAGATTTCCCAGAGCCGGCAGTGTTCGACGAGACAGTTCTCGGCATCGGACCAAAATTCGATGCCGTTGCCGAAGCGGACCCGGCGACCCGCTCCACCCTCCTTGTACTGATCCGCGCCGCCGATCCAAGAAATGTCGAGATTCCGGTAAATACAATGCGAAACCTTCGTGCCGCCGAACCCGTGGGCGGCTCCGTAACGGATATCAAGACCGTCAAAAATAACGTAGCGACAATTCGAGTGGTCGACGACATGTCGGTGCAACGCCACCTCGACGCTTTTGAATCGTCCAGCCGGATTATCTTTCGAACGGTACCAAACGCGGGATGTTTCCGGTTCGTACAGGAAATCGTCCTCGTTCGTCAAATCGGCTAGGGTCCATTTTTTGAAAGCCGCCTTTTCGCCGTCAAGAATGATGTTGCCCACATCGGTGTCAATGCCCGCGCTGTCGATCAGGACGGATTCCAATTTCTTCGGGATAAACGCGAACACGGCCCCTTCCGGCATGCTCCCGCCCAGTGAAAGCGTAAGGCGGGCATCAGCGTGCGATTGGTCGCACCGGAACAGGACGGTGTGTTCGTGCCAGTCGCCGCCGATTTCATCGGGACGCCGGATGACGGAGCCCAAAGGCCTCCAAGGTGAGCCCGGCTCGGAAAACCCGATGGCCGCGATGCGGAACGGTTTCGTCGACTTCGCTTCGAAACGGAACAGATAATGATCCCCCGCCGTGACCGGGAAACCGTGGACGATCAATTGAATATGATTCGGTTGCGTTCCCGGCGTTTCGCAGGTCATGGTATATTCCTTGGCCTCGGGAAGATCGGGAAAGCTGTCCTGCGGTTTCCGGGTCAGTATGACTTTGGCTCCGCCCTCATGATGCCGGGACCATTCGAGGGTATGAAAATCTTCGACAACGCCGGCCAAACGGAGCGAATCCTGCCGGGTCACCCAAACGCCGGACTGTTCCGGGGCGGGTTGCCAATCGGAGAGCTCGTTGAGCGGCACACTCCCCAAGAGGCTTGGTTTTTCACCGTCACCGTAAAACGTGTAAGTGACAGGTTTTCCTTCTTCGCCGGACCTGGGGCGGAGTTGGCCCCGCCACTGGCCGCCGCATTTGAAACGAACGGTGTCGCCCGGCTGGAGGTCGGCCTCGTTTACGGCCTTGAGCGATTGCCAAGCCTGTTCGGGAGAGAGACCATCGCCCGTGTCGCTCCCCTTTTGGGAATCGACGAAATACTCAGCCGCGTGAGAAGACAGGCAAAACAAGACAACAGCGATGAAGTAAGCGAATTTTGTCATTTTTAGCGGTTGATGCGAAACGGGCCGCTGCGGTAAAATTCTATGTAATCATAGGTTGCAGCTTTCTATTTCTTCAGTGGAACACGCAATTCGGACGACAAGATACCATTCAAGCGTCCTTTTCTCATTGTATCTTTCCGAACATGCCGCGCCGAGAGGTTTTTTACTCACCGCGTCCCTTTTTTCGAGATATAAAGAGCGGTGATTGCTCGTCCAATTTCCGATATGATAGATTGCACGTTTGTTCAGAGAGGGCGCTCAGTAAAATAACGACGAGCCTGGTGTAGGTCACGGCAACTATCTATGCCAATTGTATCTAAGTTGATAGAAGGATGAATGATATGACGAAATGCAGATCGAATGGATCTCATGAATCACTTTGCCTGTCGTAATAATTCCAATTTCCGCATCAACTTCGATGACCCTCAAGATTTTACCGTCACGGCTTTTCCCAATCCTTGCGACTTTCGTCTTTTTGC
>JBEBTM010000103.1:0-10515 GCA_040393745.1 Thermogutta terrifontis
CGCCGATTGGGCCCTCTTTTGCCTTGACGCGAACGATCTCGAAATTCTTTGGACGCTTGAGGACGACGCCCTGGGCGATTACGCCACGCTGATTCTTGGTGAGAAAAGTCTGCTGGTCACCCCGCACCGCGGCTCGGTGTTGCTGGTTGCCGTCACCGAAAACCCCGGCCGGTTCCGTTCCCGGTGGCGGCTTTTCGAGGACGGCGATGTTGTTTTAAGCCACCCCGCCCTGGTCGGCAACCGACTCCTTGTACGCAGTGCGTCGAAGATCGTTTGTGTACGTTTGGGAGGCGAAAAATTGTTTTGATTCCGGGAACGGCAGGTCAATCATCCCGTCCCGATCGGAGTCGAGGACGGGAATAATACACCGGAGGCCGTTTCCGAACGGGTCTAAGGTGTCACGACCGGTGTGGCAGGAACTGTCGACGTGGTCGGCGGCACAGACGCCGGCGTAGCGGGAGCATCCGGCAGAGGCAGACCTCGGACCAGCGCGTCCAGGAATTTCCGCTGCGGAACGGAACGTTCGTCCGTAAGCGGCAGGATTGGAATGCCGGGGACGAACTGTCCCGTGAACAGCGTACCGAAAAGGACATTACCGGTCGTCTTTTCCATGGACTCCAATTCAAATGTCAGCACATCGGGCCGGGTCCATTCGACGGCCTGCGTCGGAGCCACGCCGAGGAGCATGAGCGTCGACTCGGGATGCTTGACGTCTTCCTTTTTCAGATTCGGATTGGAAAGAGGCGTTCCTTCGGAGCTGAAAAAACGGATCAGCGTTTTCGGCGGTTCGACGCCGGGCGCCAAAGGCCGGAATAAGAACGGCATCTGTGCGAGGAGTTCCTTGTTCGTCGGTCCGTCCCAAGGTTCCTGCAAGTTGAATTTTGCGTAGAGTTCGTTTTGCTGCATTGTCGGCAGAATCGCGACGCGCCAGCTCAAAAGCGGTGTCCCATCGGCCGCTTTGATATCGGACGGAAATTTCCCGTTGGCGTCATAATACATCTGGAAAAACCGCCCCAGGATCATCAACTGTTCCTGCCGGCTCTGTTGGAGCTGGGCTTCCCGCAACAGAGCCTGACGACTTTGCAGGAAACGGTTGACCGTTGCCGCGAGTCCTTCGAACTTCTCCGCGTGAAGCAGAACCCGGGCTTCCTTGGCTTCGACGACAATCGAGTTAAACAGGCTCGTGAGAAATTCGTAGGGAAGAGCCAGCGCCGCTCGCTGGTTTTCATCGAGCGCCATCCAGTCGGTTTGAAGCCGGACGATTTGTCCGTCGATTTTCTCCGCGACCGCCTTGGCGGATTTCTCGTTTTTCGTGTCCAAAACGATGGAGGCGACTGCCGAGGACTGCGCCGACGACAGGTCGAGCGAAAGCGTGGCCGCCCGGAAGTTGCCGGCGATGAGTTCGGCAAGATCGCCGGGCATCCCGTATTGGAGAAGCATCGGCAGGATTTCCTCCGAGGGTACGCCGTTGCCTTCAAGCGACAAAGCCATCATCAGGTCGGATTTCGTATCCATCCGTTGCAGGCGTTCCACGGCCGCGCTTTTCGGGGGAATGCCGTCAAAAACGGTGGATATGTCGGAAACGTGTCCCTCAAGCAGGACGACGGTCTTATCGTCCGGAAAAGCCACGGCGGCCCGGCCCGGATGTTTATTGTTGGTCCCGCTCAGATCATAATATTCGACCGAACCCTCTTTTTTCTTGAGTGTGTCAATCGAGGCGGCAGAGTCCATGAGGAGAAAGCGGATCACTTCCTCTTTAAGAACGGGTTCGGCGAACGTGAATTCCGTGGTCCGTCGCATCAGGCCGACTTGCTCAGGCATCTTCCGGCCGTTCACCTCGCTTTCCACGACAATACTGAACGGCATCCCGCTGACCTGGACGACACGCACCAATTGCAGCGGGGCAAAGGGAATCTTGAAACCCTGCGCGATGGATTCGGATAAAAAATCCTCGTTTCCCTTGGCGATTTCGGATTCCAGAAACCGCTTCGGATGCATGGCGAGTACAAGGAGCGGATTTTCCAGCATCCAGCGGGTTTCGATGTCATTTTTCGGACCCAGCGCTTCCAGGGTTTTGTCGTCGGGAAAAGGCAACAGCGTCGACGCCGAGCCGGCCGCTTCCCCGGAGGGATCGGGGGTCGCTTGTTCATCGCGGCATCCGGGACTGGAAAACACGACAAGGCTCGTTAACAGGCAAGCCGTGAGAAAAGTTTTGCGAAATTTCATGAGCTGGACGTCGCAGGATCGCGGTAAAATGGGAAGAACTAATGAAAGGACTGGCGCTGTGAAAGGGCGTCGGCGAGCATTTCCTTGTTGGCGAACTGGAGGTCGCTTCCGCTGGTGATGCCGCGTGCCAGGCGGGTGATCTTCACCGGAGGAGAACCCTTAAACTGCGTCGTGAGCTGGTTGATGATATAGTGGGCCGTTCCATCGCCTTCGACTGTCGGATTTGTCGCCATGACGATTTCCTCAAAAGTACCCTCTCTGATCCGCTGGATCAGGGCCGCGATGGTAAGCTGATCCGGCCCGATTTTATCCAAAGGGGCGATGCGACCGAGCAAAACGTGGTACAGGCCCCGGTACATGCCCGTCTGCTCCAAGGCGATCAGATCCCGAGGTTGCTCGACGACGCAAAGCTGCGCTCGATTCCGTCGCGAATCTTTGCAGATATCACAGAGTTCATCTTCGGCCAAATTGTAGCAATCCCGGCAATAGCGGACGTTTTCCTTGACCGCGATGATCGAATCGGCCAAGGCCAAGGCGTCTTCCTTGCCGATTTTCAGCAAATAGTAAGTGATACGCTCGGCTGATTTTTTCCCGATGCCAGGCAATTTTTCAAATTCCCGCATCATGCGAGTGACAGACTCCGTAAGTTCGGACATGAGATGTTCAATGGGGTAAAAACCCAGCGAGGCTGGGCCGTCATTCGAGCTTCCGTTCGGCAAGTCAACCCGCGAAATGGTCGCTTCGTTTCCGATTTCGCTGATCAACATCCTGAAAAACATTCACGATTTTGAACATTAGCAACACAGGCGACTTTTCGAGCAACCTCCGGCTATTTGGGCATGATTTTTCCGAGAGCGTCTCCTAAACTGCCCATATCAACACCCTCGGTCAGAGATTGCATCGATTCCGCCTGACGTCTTCGGGATTCTTCCGTGGCCGCATTGACGGCAGAGAGGATCAACTCCTCCATGAGTTCGGCATCCCCTTGGCCGAAAAGGGCGGGATCAATCTTGCAGGAGATCATTTCCTGGAGTCCGTTGACTTCCACGCGGACCAAACCGGCCCCGGCTTGGCCTTCGATGCGAAGTTGTTTGAGTTTTTCGTTGATTTCCTGGACTTTGCCGCCAAATTGCTGGGCCTGCTTCATCAAGGAACCGAGTTCAAAAAGTTTGCCGAACATATGTGGAGCGATCTCGAAATGGCTGAATGATCATCCGTAAAGAGGAAAGCGAATCAAACCGCATTTTATCGAAAGGCCGTGGCAGTGTCAACGGCGACCGGCTCCTTATTGAATCTTGTTGCCAAGCAGGATCGCGATCCATTCCGTTTCCTTGAACGCCTGGAAAATAATCTTGACCATGATCGTCAGCGGGGCCGCCAGAAAAAGCCCGATGGGGCCCAGGAGCCAACCCCAGGTAAACAAGGACAGGATAATCACCATGGTCGAAATTCCCAAGCCGTGCCCGAGCATACGTGGTTCAATGCCGTAAGCAATGGAACATTCAATGGCGACAAGGCAGAGAATGTAAAGCAGGAGCCCCTGGACATCGTAAGTCATGAAAATCAGCATACCGGGGATAATCGCCGCAAGTGTGCCGCCGACGTTCGGGATAAAATATAAAAAGAAGGCGACGAAGAGCGTGGCCGGGACGCCGAAGACCCAATAAACGAAGGTTGCCGCCGCAGCGGACATCAGGCTCGAAATCGCTTTCAGGAACAGGTAACGACGGATGTCTTCGGCAATCCGGTGAAAATGTTCATTGTTGATGGGCCCTTCTTTACCGAAAGCGCGATCGACCTTGGCGGGAAAGCCAGCCGCTTCAAAGATCATGAAGATCATGAAGATCAAGACGAGAAAACCGCCCTCGGCCATGCGGCGAAGTTCGGTCAGGGACTGCGCGGCCCAATACATGACGCTTTTCGCATCCAGTGTGAACAAGGGCGGTTTTTCTTTTTTTACCGCTTGGATCACGGTGTCGAATTCCTCCTGTTCCTCCGGATCCTCTTCCGGATCGTCTTCGGTTTCCATAGGTTTTTCTTCCATGGAAATGGCCGTTCCTGTATTTTCTTCAATTTCGCTTCCAGGCGGGTCGGTGCCCGAATGTTCCATGGGTTCGGCTCCGGTTTCAGACGATGCCTCGGGCTCTGCGGCGGATTTGACCTGTTCTTCGCTTTGCGGGGTCACGGCAGGGGACGTCGTGGACGCGACTTGCGTTTTTGTTTCGGATTTCTTCTCCCGGATTTCCTTTCCGTTTTGCGGCAAAACGGCCTGCTGAGGATCGGCCGCATCTCCCCCCGGCGGTGTGGAATCGAAATGGAAACCGAACTGCTCGGCCTTCTTCTGCCAGTCGTTTAATTTTCGAACAATTTTTGTTCGATACGCCGGGATGCTCCGGATGAATTAGTTCACGCTTTGTGCAACAAAATATCCGAGAATCGTGAACACGAGCGTGGCCCCGCCGAGAACGATCAGCAGCGCCAGGGTTTTCGGGCAACCTTTCTTTTGGAGCCATCGCAGCGGAACCAGCAGGATGATCGATAAAAACAAGGCCAGCATCATCGGACCGAGGAGTCCGCTGGCCGCCTGGAGGCCCGCGAAAATCACGACCGCGGCCGCCATGACGATCAGGGCCTGGTAGACTTTTTCCTTGCGTGGCCGCTCGGACGTCGGAGAACCGGCATCGCCGGAAATGATTTGCGAGTCGTGTGAATTGAACATGGAACCGCACCGGTGAACGAAAAAATCGGCGAAAAAGAACGTCTTCCTTGACATCGACGTTTTTACGCGAGGATGTTTTCCGAAAAACGGTCGCGCCGTTTTGGATGGATCATGACGATTAGACGGCTACCTCGTCTTGCCCGGAGAAATCTGCCAGTGGCGGATGTTTTGGTAAAGATCGACCAAGCCCGTTTCCGGTTCGATGCCCGTAAGCCCTTCCCGATGGGCGTAGAATTCGGTGAGTTGCCAAAGGGGCAGGACCGTGGTTTCCTCGAAACAGAGGCGATGAATTTCCCGCAAACTCTTGCCCGCCTCGGCCCAGTCGCGGGACTGACGCAATCTTTCAAGCGCCAGTTCCATGTAGGGACTTGGGTTGCCGTGCATGCCATCGATACCGAAAATCCGCTGGGCGTCAACGAGCGGTTCCTTGAGATTGCGCTCGACGAGCCAGAAATCCACGGAGTCGTCACGGCCGATGGTTTCGTTATCACGGTAAAAAACGACACGTACCCGGAGTCGGAGCGCTTCCCATTGACGTCGGATCATCAGGGCGACCAATTCCGAAGTTTCCCGTTCGGGACACGCGAGAACGATTTCGGGAATCGCCGAAAATTCCTCCCAGGCCGGATCGCGATCCCGCTGTTGATTGAAGGCCAAAAGGGACAGGGCCATGGCAAGTTTCGGATCATAAGGGCGCGGCGCGATAAGCGGATCGTAAGCGTATCCCAAGGGATCGCCGAGTATCCTGGCTTTGACAAAGGGGGCGCTCAAGACACTGCCTTCGCCGCTGCGGTCCGCGAGTTTTTCCAGCATACGCTGCCGGTTCAGCCCGTAAAGCAAGGCCCGGCGAAAGGTCCGACTCGAAGTGAGCGGCTTGCCGGGATTCGGTACGAGAAAGGAAACCGTCGGAACGGCATGACGTCCCGTGATGATACTCGGCAATTTGCGTATCCGTTCGACTTCCCAGGGGGCCAAACGATCGATCAAGTCCACCCGGCCCGTCAAAAGCAATTCCGTGGCCTCTTCGCCCCGCAGCGCGGTGTGTTCGAAAACGACCTTGGGCGTTGCCGGATCCGACGAGATTTTCCGTGGCAAAAAAACATTTCGCTTATCATCGACTTGCTCCAAAAGAAACCGGCCCGGTCTGGGGGCTGATTTCATGGCTCCCGGCGCGTTCGCATCAGCGTCTATCGGAGGGGGGACGAATCGCTTTGATGCGACAAGGCAATCCATGAACGGAGCTTCGGGAATCAGGCTGAAATCATGGAGTCGAACTTCCATCGTGCCGGGCTCGGGCAGGAGAAACTCGGCGATTCTGTTTTCGTTTCGTGGATTGTCCAGGATCGTTTCCAAAGCGTCGAAGACCGTGAACTCCAGGGTTTGTCGCGATTGTTCCGTGAAAGTCCAGCGGAGCGTTTTCGACCGGGCCGACTTTTCGAACATGCCCAGCGGTGACGCATACACGCCGCCTTCCAGACTGGGCCGGACGTATTCGAGCAGGCCCAGCCGGAGCAAACGGCGAGCCCGTTCCGTACTCCGATCGGGAAGTCCGAACTGCCGGCGGTCAAGCTGGTCCGTCACGGGCGCGTCCACGGCAACGTCGATCCGGGGAACCTTTTCCATGAGCTCCCGCCGCCAGGCGATCAGTTCGGGAAGCTCGGGAGCGATCCGTCCGGCCTGTTCGCAGTGTAGATGCGCCCGGACGAAATCGCCGTTAGCGTATGCTTTCCTGGATTGTTCGCAAAGAGTCCGGGTCGATGCAAAAAGGCGATCGTCCCATTGCTTCACGACGTCATGCTCCGGAAAGGCTTCCCGAACTCGCAGGATGTATTGCCGGCAAAGGTCTTCCCGACCGGATTTCCAAAAGGAATCCAGCGCAATTTCCGTAGCGCTGCCCCAGACGCGGGACAGGTTCGGATAGTTTTTGTCCTCCGAAAACAGGGCCTCGAACCGGGTGAGGCCCGTGACAAAGTCGCCGGTTTTGACCCGGTATACGGCTTCTTCGTACAGGAATTTCCGATAAGAGCGGTCGTAATTCGGGATTTCCTTACGGTAATCGGCCAGGAAAATAAGATATTGAAAGGCTTGATCGAATGCGTCGCCGAGTGTCCCTTGGGCCTCTTCGGGGGGCAGGGCGGCGACGTCTTTGGCCAAGGCATCGAGTTTTTCAAGGAACTCGTCGCGGACCAATTCGGGAAAGAGTTCGATTTTTTCAATGGAATTCCACTGGACCGTGAATTCCTTGGCGGCGCTATCGGCAAAGCGAACCGTGATTTCTTGGCGGTTTCTCGGCAGCGGATTGGGCCGTCCCGCGGGTCCGAAATCGATGGGCAGCACGTCCACGACGGTACTGTTGTGCTGTGGCGTGAGCGTGATGCGATTGAAGGGCATGCGTTCGTACAACGGAGATTGTGCGCGCAGCCAGCCCGGCCATCCGAAAAAGAACATCGCCGCGACCAGGCTTAATCGAAATATCATAGGTTCAATCCACTTGCGTATGAGCCGCGCAATGGCGCCGGCCGATGGCAACGATATTATCGTGTTTCGGGGGGATTGTCAATCATCGAAAAAAACGCAAGCGCTTTTCGCTGTGACCGTTTTAGAGTATCATTCAGTTGAATTTCACACAGCAATAGGTTTTAGGCTTTCGCCGGTAAGTTCCATGTCGGTTTCGATGTTGCCGAAAGCCCAAAATTCCGAAATGGAAGGGAAACAACCATGAACAATAATAACGAACGCAATGAGGATTTGAAGATTGAACCACCACGAAAAGGTTGTCTGGGACGGGCCGGATGTGTGACCGCCGTGGTGATCGGCTTACTCTTTTCCGGCGTGATTTACCGGGTCTGCCTTTATGCGCCGCCGCTGCGCATTGCCGAGGATACCACGCGCATCACGGGTCCGCTCACCGCCGACGGTGACATCGACTTCTTTCGCTACTTCGAAGAACTCACCACGCCGCCGGAAATGAAAACCGACGAGAACGGCTACCGGATTTATATCCGAACCTTCGGCGACGACTTCGGCATCGACCCGCCGAAACCGTATGACGCCTTCTATCACGACCAACGTTACGAAAAATTGGGGCTCGATCCCACGGAAGCGCCGACGATGACCATGCCGATGGAGCCGTTCGTGTTCCTGAAACAGCGGCTCGAAGCGGAAGGAGTTCCACTGGAAAGTGGGCAGAAGAGTGTTTTTCACAAACCCTGGACACTGGACGACTGGCCGCAAATGGCCGATTGGATCGGGGAAATCGATGCCCCGTTGGACGCCGCCGCGGAAATGATCCGCAAGCCGGTTTTCCATTTGCCGATGCTCCAGAGCCCCGAATCGTACCATTCGGGCAAGCCGCAAATTCTTCTCGAAATGCTCCTTCCGGATCTCATGGCCGTGAGAGAAATCGCTCGACGATATCAAGCTCGGGCGAATTATCGTGTCGTAAACGGCGACATCGACGGCGCCGTCGAAGATGCGATCACGCTCTATCATTTGGCCGCGAAGCTGCGGCGTGGTTCGATGATTCAACTGCTGGTCACCATGGCTATCGAAGGTATCGGCCACGGAATTCCTTTCGAAACCGCCGCCGATCATCCGCTCACGAAAGAGCAGATTCAGCGGCTCCTTGATGCTCTGCCGGTTCTCGACGGCGGCCCCGATTTGGCCGTTTCCCTCGAAGGCGAACGGGTCATGGGGCTCAGCGCGATGCAAGGCGGCTTCAACGGCACGTCACGGGATTTTGGTGTCATGTACAGTGCCCGGAATCGTACCGACCAGAATATCGCTTATGCGTACATGAACAGGATGTACGATGCCGTCTCAAGTGCGGACGATGACGGAGTCTTGGACGAGCTTAAATCGCCGTTGACCATTTCCGCGATGATCCTGGGAAAAATTACCCCGTCTTACCGGGGCATGATGTTCGGCAGAATATTGAGTGCATTGATGATTCCATCGGCAAAAACGGCTGAATTCGCATTGAATCGATCGAAATGTTCTCGCCAGTTGCGGCGGGTTTCATTGGCCTTGCGGCTTTATCGACTCGAACACGGCGATTGGCCCGGCGAGGATTGGCAGGCGGCGATTCGACCGTACTTGGGCGAACATGCCGAGACGATCTTTGTCTGTCCCGGGTGTGTCCCCGACGGCAATGGCACGAATTACTTTTTTGTGCGTTATGACGCGATGCCGGAAAGCCGGGCAGTGCCCCTGGTGGTGGACCTGCCGGAACCATTGGAAGGCGGGGCGACCGTGATTTCGCCCGAAGATTTGCTCGGCCGGCTTGATAAGATTAAACCCTGGCTCGGCGATACGCTGCCCCATCCCGGCGTGGTCAACATGGCCCTGCACGACGGTAGCGTCGTGGGCTTTGGCTTATCCGACTGGCAAGAACTCCGGGAGCGGATTTTCCCGACGCCGCAAACCGAAGCGAACGAAAACGACGGGAGATGATTGTTTTGGGGCGGTATATGTTTTACAGCGAGAAATGCACGAAAAAACGAAAGGCACGGCATGAAGAAAAACGGAAAACGCACGGTGTTCATCGTCGCGGGCATTGGGACACTGCTGGTTCTATTCGTCGTGTACGTTTTTGTTCTGCATGTCCCGAAACTGCGAATCAGCCCGGAAACCACGCGGGTCACGGAACCGCTGCTGCCCAACGGGGAAATCGATTTCTTCCGGGCTTACCAGGAGCATTTCTATCCGGCGAACTTCGACACGGACGAAAACGGCTACCGGATTTTCGTGCGAACGTTTGGATCGCCCTCGTACCTGAGCGAAGAGCAGCGTGTGTTCGAACACGAAAAACTCGGTCTTGATCCGGAAAATCAACCGGCCATGGCGTTTCCCGAATACCCACCGTCGGTCGTCAGCGAGTATCACGAAAAGAACCCCGGGGAAAAACCGGAAACGAGCGAGTCACTGTTTCGAAAACCCTGGACGCCGGAAGATTATCCCATGATGGTCGACTGGATCGCCGAGTGCGACGCTCCGCTGGACGCGGCGGCGAACATGATTCGCAAGCCGCTGTTCTTCATGCCGCTGATCCCCGACCGCTGGACGGACGAATCCACGCGGCCCGGTTTGGCCGCAGACATCGCCAAGGCCGGCGAAGGCTGGAACTTTAACGATCTCGCCAATCGCTATCAAACCCGGGCTTACTACCGTATCGCGAAGGGCGACACGGAGGGGGCCGCCGAGGATATTGTCACGATTTTATATTTATCCAACCGCGTCACGCAGACGGGTTCCTTTCAAAGAGCCTTCCAGGGTTCGATGCTCGAATCCCGGTCGGGCGGAATTCCCATCGCTGGAAATCCCGGGACCCCGCCCGACGACGACGTGTTGCGGAAATTGCAATTCGCACGCAAGGACTTTCCGACCCGGCCGGTCGTCGACGCCTTTGAAATGGACCGCTATGTCATGCTCAGCACGCTCCAGGCATGTTTGCGCGGCGAGGTCAATCCCAATACGGGAAAGAAGCTCCCGAGTTTCTATCTCACCCGGGGCAATCAGAATATCATGTACTCCCGGATCAACGCCTTTTTCGACGCCCTGGTTTCCGACGA
>JBEBTM010000104.1:0-10451 GCA_040393745.1 Thermogutta terrifontis
GGAACAGGCGAAGGCTCAAAAGCAGGCTGAGAAATTGGTTGCGAGGAAGGCGACAAAAAAAGAGATGTCCGAACCCGTTGATTTCAAGGAGACAATACGTCATGCAAATCTCGTCGAAAACGACACCGCCGATTTCATATAGACCGCAATACCTTATCGACAATTGGTTACGGTAGTTTCAGCCGGACGAAACGCGGGAATCCGTACTTTTTCTCGGCAAAGATCATGCCTTCGCGCAGGCAGAACACATTCAAATTGTACGAAACCAACAGTTCGCCCGGCTTTGACAGTCGCGGATGCGCCTTGGCGTTGTAGGTCACGACATTCGCTTTTTCGCCGCCTTTTCGCTTGATTTCGGCGTCGAAGTCCTTCGGCTCCGGGCACTGATAAAACGTCGTCGTCCCGGAAAATTTCGAGTATGGCGAATCGGCAACCGCGTAGTTCAGCTTTTCCGAAATGCACATCTCCGTGTAAACGAGAATGTATTTTCCGTCATATTTCCCGTCGATCATTTTCGTTACGCTCAGTTCGTTGGAAATCGCGTCGGCCAGTGCCGCCTCGTCGCGGTTGCATTCGGCGATTGATTCGCTCCAGCGCTCGCCCGACCAGAATCGCCAGGTGGCAACCTCCCCGTATGATTTTCGCGGAGCCCTGGCAACGACCAACTGCCGCCGATAAAACGGTTCGCCCTTCTTGTCGCGGACACCGTAAACATAAATATCTTCGCCTTCGTTGAGAATGCCGATCCCGAAAAGTACTTCGAACGCACCGTCTTTATGAAACAGTTCGACTCGTTTCGTTCGATGACCGGAAAAATCAACTTGCCCGTTCCGGATCGGCACTTCGATCAGCCACGGCCCTTCCATTGCCCAGGTTTTCGGGTCGACGACCACGCCGGTCGTATACACGACGGAGTCGATCACAATGCTGTCGCCGAGCCAGAAATTTCGGTCGAACCAGTTCGACGGCCTGCCTTCCACGTCGGTGTTGTAAAGAAATTGCATTTTCGGAATATCCGGCTTGTCGCCCTCAAGGACGGCATAGCAATGGTTGACCATTGCCAAGCCGGGCTTGTAGGAACCGTCCGGATTCACGCCGCCGATGAGCGAATCGCCGAAAGTGAAAATCGTTTGCAAGTTTTCTGTTGCGCTGCCTTGGCGGGAATTGCCGTCCATGCCGAACGAATAAATGCCGTCTCCGGCGATCCAACCTTCGGTACGGTCGAACAGAGCCGTCCACTCCAGGGCGGACTCGCATACGAAGTTCGGCTCCTCGGCCAAAACATGAACGGACAGAAACAGTAGCAAGCTCGAAAAGAAAAAGAATAGGGTTCGTATTGTCATGGTCTTTCGATGTCGCCGGAATTGGCTTGTGAACAATTCTATCCGGGATTCATGAAATTATCCACCTTGGACATAGGCTTTTTGTCCTGATTTGATTTTGCTTGACAAGTAAAAAATGTCCGTATACGATGAGTCTTATGACAAAAGCAAAAATACAAAAAACGATCGGTCATTTTGGAATCGCATTTCTTCTTTTCGTTTGTCTCACTTCCATTGTCCACTCGCAAGATAAGTTGCATTGGATTGAAGTCAGCACCGACAAAATGCATTTCGTGAAGAACGGGACAGGAGAGTCCATCCTGTTCTGGGGTGCAAACTACGACCATGATGTGAATTCGCGTCTACTGGACGACTATTGGCTGGACGAATGGGATGCCGTTGTCGAAGATTTCAACGAAATGAAAGACCTCGGCTTGAACGTCGTCCGCATCCATTTGCAAGTCGGTCGATTCCTGGATTCCGCGACACAACCTAATGCGAAAGCATTGGAACAATTGGGCAAATTGGTCCGAGTCGCCGAAGAACGCGGCATGTATCTCTACGTTACCGGCCTGGCTTGTTACAAAAAAACGAACATTCCCGCCTGGTACGACGATTTGAGCGAAGAAGACCGCTGGAGCGCCCAAGCGACGTTCTGGAAAAACGTCGCAAAGGTCTGTGTGTCGAGTCCCGCCGTGTTTTGCTATGACCTGATGAACGAACCCATCGTGCCGGGCGAGCCGACCGACGATTGGTTGACGCCGGAAGGACTCGGAGACATGTTTTATGTGCAAAAGATCACGCGGACGCCGAATGGGCGAACCTCGCATCAAATCGCCAAGATGTGGATTGATAATCTCGTTACGACAATTCGTTCCGAGGACAAGCGGCATTTGATCACGGTCGGCGTCATTCCCTGGGCGACGGTGTGGCCCAATGCCAAACCTTTGTTCTACGACCCGGTCGTCGCGGAGAACTTGGATTTCGTGAGCGTCCATTTCTACCCGGAGAAAGGCAAAATCGACGAGACTCTCAAAGCACTCAAGGTTTACGCCATCGAAAAGCCCTTGGTCATTGCCGAGATGTTTCCATTGAAATGCGACATCGAAGAAATGGATCGGTTCATTGATGGTTCCAAATCAATCACGCAAGGCTGGATCAGTTTCTATTGGGGCAAGACCATTGAAGAGTATGCTCAAGCACCGTCCCCGACCATTGCCGATGCCATCATGAAAAAGTGGTTGGAGTATTTCAAATCAAAGCGACCGTGCAAAAAAACGAAATGAAAAGGAAAAATGCAACCGTTCGCGGCAAATGAGTCATAAAACGGTCAATTGCCGTGAACGGTCATCGCGAGTTTAACCTCCCACATCTGGAAGGACGCCTCACGGATCGCCGACGAACTGCTCAAGCGGGCCGGAATCAAGCAGGAGGAACCCGTTCTTTGCGAGCAATCGTGACGAAAGCGACTGACTTTGAAGCAGTTAGGATTAAAAATTCCCGAAATGCTCTTGGCGCAAATCCCGAGGAACGCTAAATTTCCTCCGCACATAACGACGATAGTAGAAATGACGTTGTCTGCGGTGGCGGAATCATGGTTGGCGGCATCGCCAAATGTCCTATTTTGTCAAAACAATCAATATCACACGATTTCGAGCATTCATGGAAGTGACGCATCAAGGGATTGTTCCGTGGCGAAAAATATTGCCCGTTTTTTGTATTCTTCTTTGTTTCCCGCTAATCGCAGGCATCCTGCTTGAGCCGCGAGCGGAAGGCTTCCTGTTCAGGACTTGCGATGTTTGTTCACGATTGTTTTGGGAAGTAAGCGGTTTCTTCGTCGGAGTCTTCGGACTGACGATCCGTATGCTGGCCAACGGATACGACCAAAAAACGAACCGCAAGCCGCATCGAAGCAAGGGACTTTATTCGATCGTTCGATACCCCCTGCTTGTCGGCAACTTCTTTCTCGGCCTTGCGCCCGTCATGCTTCTGAACGACTCTTGGGCTTTCATCGTTTACGCTGGCCTTTTTGCGATCTATTGTGCGTCTATCGTTGTCCGCGACAAACGGCGACTCGGCGCTTGCGACGATACGGTCTATCGGGCCTGGTTTGAAACGACACCGGCTTTCGTTCCCCGCTCCTTCCGATGGAACCGACCGGACGGCGTTTTTTCGTTTCAACAAATCCTGCGCCGGGAATACGTCCTGTTCCTTGGACTGATCTTGTCCATGACCGCCGCGGATCACGTCAGCGATTGTCTCGTGCGCGAAATTTTCCGTTTCGATTACAACTGGCTTCCCGTCCTGACGCTGGCCGTCGGATGTTCCCTGGCCGTTTACTCGCTTTTCGGGTTGAGCCTCGTCGTGCTGTGCGCGATCTTTTTCATCACGGGATTCGGAAAAACGGTAAAGGCGCAATCGGTCGATTCATGGCAACCGGCCAATACGCTCCTGACGAAGCCGCCGAAGAAGCGAATCTCGCTCGGCAACCTGTTTTTTCCGGACTCGTTTCTTTCATTGCCCCGGCTTGAAGCGAAACGGGAAACGCCGGGACGGCTTTTCGACCGGGCGTTACGGGAACACGTCCCGACAAACAATTTTCGTACTTCATTGCCGACATCGTTCGGATTCGGAAACGGCAACGCCAGTCTTGTCAGGAACGGAATATTACGGAGAGAGTGCGATCCGTGCGGGCCGTCGGAGCGTGACCGACTTTTCCGGTTGCCTCCTGTGCAGGATCGCCCCAATTGTTTTTTGATTTCCGGGCGGGTGGCAAGCGGAACGAAAAAACGTCTTTTCTCGGATATGAAGAATTTCTACGACCGGGACAACGCCTTGAATTTCAGCGTCGTTTTGGCGGGATCGGCCATTCTTGCCAACAGCAAACTCGACCGGGATTTTCAGCGTTGGTATCAGGGCAATGTCCGCACTTCGTCGACGGACGATTTTGCGGCGACGAGTAAAATTTTCGGCGAGGGACAATATTTCATTCCGGTCGCGGTTTCCTCGGCCTTGCTTTACCGCTGGTGCCAGGAGCGTTCGGGCAATCGGGAGGGCAATCCCTTTGGAGATTTTGTTTCAAGAACAGCCCGAGGTTATGCCATCGGAGCTCCGGCTCTTTTGATCGGCCAGTATGCCTTGGGCGGCGACCGGCCCAGTTCCGGCTCGTCCCGTTGGCGTCCGTTCCAGGAAACGCATGGAATCAGCGGCCATGCGTTCATCGGAGCGACTCCGTTCATCACGGCGGCTCACATGTCGGAGAATCCCTGGGCGAAAGGCATTTTCTATACGCTGTCCGTTCTGCCTGCCTGGAGCCGGGTCAACGACGATTCCCATTATCTTTCGCAGGCGGTTCTCGGTTGGTATCTTTCGTATTTATCGGTTCGGGCCGTTTCCGAAACGGAAGGCGTCAGGCCGCTTCCCAAGGGATTGACGATTTTTCCCGTCGTCGAAGACAAGGCTTTCGGTATCGGATTTTTGTATCGCTATTGATTCATTTCGGTCGCATCTGTCTGCCTCCTTGGAGTCGCCACGTCCAAAGGGGACGATATTTTTTCGCTGCCCGATTATCAAAGGGCCTCCACGACGCTGTCCATCTAGGCTCTTTCTTTGCGTTGTCATTTACAGGCATTTTACCAGTTTTTTCATGATTGTGTTCGGGGCGCTTTCATGATTCTTGAAAATCCATGCTTGGCGAATCCTGGCGTATCCTCTATAATGAACGATCAATCATTCCTATCATGACGCCTCGAACCGGAGAAACCATGACAAAGAAGCACATTCCGACAATCGTCACACTGCTTATTATCGGTGCGTTTATCTTGACAAGTCATCTGGATGCACAGGAAATGAAAAACGTGGCAAAGCAACAGCCCAAACGTTCCTATCCCGACTGGATGTGCCTGACGGAACGGCATTTTCACGAAGAAATCTATCACGACGAGGATGACTGGCATTTTCATTACAACATGGATTGGGAAAACTTCCTGATCTACGGCATGATATTGCACAATAAAGATTACAAGATCGAAGACGACACGCCGGGCTGGTTCAGCGACTATGTAGAAAACTACAAGGTGGTGCCTTTCGATTACGGCGATAAGGACATTACGCTTGTCTTTTACAAAAAAGGCTGGATTCGTAATCGGCTCACGTTTCGCTTGGAAGATCGCGTGTCGGAAACCGGCATGGTCTACAATGTTTCGGCCAAGATCGAACCCGATCCGGAGTTTCTTGCAGGTAAACCGGCTCCCGGCCGCGCCGCCGTGCCCAGGGAAATCTGGATGAATTACGTTTCCCGACACATGGATCGGTTGAAAGATCAAAGCGATTGGAACCCGACGAAAAAGCCCAGGGAAAAGCAATTGACAAAACGTCAAAAAGAAATTGAAACAATAATTCAAAAGTATTTTGACGGCAGCTATGAATTGGACAAACAAAAGGCACGAGACGCTTTTCATCCGGCCGCCCATCTTTATCTGGTCGATGAGAGCGGTGCCATGAACGCCCTGACGGTGGACGACTTCGTGAAAATTTTCGATACGCTTCCTTCGCCGCAATCGGTCGGCCAGAAGCGGGAAGATAAAATCATTTCGATCGACTTTACCGGCGAAAACACTGCCGTTGCCAGGGTTCAACTGCGTATCGCCCAAACCCGGTTCACGGACATTCTCGGCTTCGTTTACACAGACGGCGGCTGGTGTATCGTCTCCAAGATCGCCTCCGGCGTGAATCAATAGTCTCCGAAAACAGTTTTCCGAACATGAAATTCAGGAACAACCGCATCGACGAAGTGTCTTGAAAGGCGGCGTTATGTTTCGTCTGGAAAACGGTAACATGGGGAACGACAAAATGTACAAACTCAAAAAGAACGGCCTGAAATGGCTTAAATTCGTCCATTTGCTGTGCGTCTGCTGTTGGCTCGGCGGGGCGGCGGCGTTGACTTTTCTGAATTATTTCCAGACAAAATCCGATTCGCAAGCCATGCTTTACGGCATGAATTACGCCGGGCATATCGTGGACGTTTGGGTCATTATCATTCCCGGCGCGATCGGTTGTCTCGTCACCGGCTTGATTTACGGCTTGTTTACGACTTGGGGATTTTTCAAACATCGCTGGCTCGTCGTGAAATGGATTCTCACGGTCGCCGCCATTTTGTCCGGCACGTTTCTGCTCGGCGAGTGGGAGCAGGCCATGTTGAAAATGAGCGGTGTGAATGACGCCTTTTCGCTCGAAAACCCGGATTATCTGTACGTCCGTACCAAGCATTTTGTCATGTCGTCGGTACAGATTGCCATGCTTTTGACCATGATTTGGCTCTCGGTGTTCAAGCCCTGGAAGTCGGGCGGCTCCGCAAAGAAGCCGTCCGACGACGTATGAATCATGCGTTTTCGGTTTCGTCCTATTCCGAATCGACAACTACCGGACATTTGGTTCGTCGTCCGGTTTTGGCAACTCCGTTTCCTTCGGCACGAAATCGGCCCGGAACGGCGTGAAGGCGTCGACGAGCGTGCCGGGTTCAAGACAAATGACGCCGTGCGGCACGTTCGGATCGACGAAATAGCCGTCTCCGGCTTCCAACACGGTTTTTTGTTCACCGATAGTAACCTCGAATTTGCCTGCCGCCACGACACTGTTCTGCAAATGCGGATGCGAATGTACCGTGCCCACGGCCCCGGCCTTGAGGAACTCGACCTTGACCATCATGCTCTGCTCGTTCCAACCCATGATCTGGCGCCGCACGTTTTCCCCGGCCGGTTCCCACGGAATTTCCGATTGCTTGATAAACGGCTTCGGGCCGCCGGGCGTCGTTTTCTGAACGGAAACCGGCTTGACTTTCTCACCCTTCAAATCGGCGGTCGAAACCCGTTCCATGTCGCCGTAGTCGATGTTCTCCCCGGCCATGCCCCAAATGAAGGTGTAGTTCGTCGTACCCGCCCCGGCATGGATCGACCACGGAGGAGCGATGACCGCCTGCTCGTTGCCGAGCCAAAGATGACGTGTCTCGTCCGGCTTGCCCATGAAATGTGCCACGGCCTGGTTTTCCGGTAGCTCGAAGTAGAAATACGCTTCCATCCGGCGGTCGTGAACATGTGGCGGCATCGTGTTCCAAACACTGCCCGGCAGCAGTTCCGTCATGCCCATCTGAAGCTGGCACACCTCGACGGTCTCGGCGACGATCAACTGGTAAATCGTTCGGGCGTTGGATTCCCCCGGCGAACCGGCCTGGATCGTCTTGGCGTCCTTCTTCGTAATTTTCTTCACCGGACATGCCTTGTGCGCCGGAGCCGAATTGAAATAAAATTTCGACGGCGCATCTTTATTATTCGAACGAAAAACGATTTCATGCGTCCCGCTGCCGACGTATAGAGCTTCCTTGAACCCCAGTTCGTACTCGATCTCGCCGACTTTAACGATGCCCGGTCCGCCGACGTTGATGATGCCGATTTCGCGCCGGTACAGAAAATTCGGAGCCTTCAGCGGATCAATGGTTTCGAGCTTCAAGTCTTTTTCGACCGGCATGGCCCCGCCGACGATGAAGCGGTCGTACATTGTGTAGACCATGTTGATCTTGTCCGGCGTGAAGACGGTTTCGATCCGGAATTCTTTGCGGAGCTTTTCCGTATCGTAATTTTTCACGTCCAGCGGATGGTGGGCATAACGGACTTCGTAAACGACTTGTTGGGCGGCAACGGTATTCATGAGGAACAGAAAAGAGATGGCGGTGAATAACGCTTTCATGGCGGACTCCGGATGGAAACTTCAGATGTCGATCCCGCAGGTAAATCGGGCCAAAAAACGATGGCTTGATTTACTCGTCATTTTACTTGCCAACATGTTCCGTGTCGAGAGGTTCCTGTTCACCTTTCAGCTTTTCCGGTATAATGGACAGCATCAAATCCAAACCCGAAACGAGGGCAAAATGACCAAACACCTACATTTGATAACTCTGATCGTTTTGACACTGTTTTTTGCGTTGCCGTTTTTTACGTTCGCTCAAGAGGAGGCGGCTCCGAAGCGGAAGACCAAGGTCGCTCTCGTCTATACGGTCACGACGCCCGAACTGAAAGCGGACACCGAGCGCGAAGTGCGAAAGCAACTCGGTGCCGACGTCGAAATCCTGAATTACGAGATTCCGTCCGTTTTTCACGAAATCGCCGAGGCCGGTTATGTCACGTCGAAAGCGTCGGCCAAACTGATCGGCGTTTACATGAAAGCGGTCGAGGACGGAGCCGATGCCATTTTGAGCGTCTGTTCGACCGTCGGCGATGTCGCGCACAGCATGCAGGACGCGGCGAAATTCCTGGGCGTTCCCATCGTCATCATCAACGAGGAAATGTGCCGTGAAGCCGTACGGAAAGGAAAAAGAATCGCGATCATGGCGACGTTCAAAACGTCCGTCGAACCGACCCGAAACATCATTCATCGAGTGGCGAGGGAGATGGGCAAGCAGGCCGAAGTCACGGAAGTGATCGTCGAAGGCGGCTTCGGTTTGGAACCGGATAAGTTCAAGGCGCTCATGGCAGCCAAGGCAGGCGAAATCGCGGACAAGGTCGACGTCATCGTTTTTTCGCAAGGCTCGATGGCCTATTGCGAGGAGCATATCGCCGAAATGTACAAAATTCCGGTTCTGTCCAATCCGCGTTTCGGAGCCGTGGACTTGAAAGCGGCGTTAGCCGCCAAGGGGCTTGAGTAAACGGCTTTCCGGATTATCGATGCTCAGCGGCATCGTTCACTCCGGTTCGATTGTGTTCGGCAGATTAGCCCAAAGTTTCTCGAAGGTTTTCCATCGTGTCAAAGCGTCAATGACCACGTCGACCGGGTCGGGATAGATGATCGGATAATCAATTTCTCCCTGCTCCGGCCTGATCGGAAAGGCAAGATGTTCCTCGGTAACGGAAAATCGGGCATCGATGCCGTTTTTATTGCCGCGAACGTCGAGCCGAACCCAGTAGCCGGTCTCTTTGACGAAAATACCGTTCAAGCCGTGCAAAACGAAAGGCGAATCAGCGGTTGCGTCCAATCGCAGTCGCTGATAACAAAAGCCGCTCGGGATACCATTTGCCCGAAGCAAAGCCGCCAACAAATGTGATTTCGCAAAACAAATTCCTTCCTTGGCCGCGAGAACCTCGGACGCCTTGCAAGTGACGACCTTGCCTTGGATGTCCGCCGAATGATCAATCTCGTCACGGACGAATTCATAGGTTCGACGAAGCAAATCTGTTTCGGACGCCGTCTTGTTCTTGAGACGCTCGGCCAAACGAACGATGCCCGGATCGTCGCAATCAACGACGTCCGTTCGGCGGAGATAGTTTTCGATTTGATTACTCTGCAACCGGAGTTTCATCTTCCATTCCCTCGACGATGATGGCGGACGCCTTGACGGAGTCCGTGCGCAAAGCCATGATCGACTTGTATTCCGCTGAAGCGAAACAGCGGTCGCAGGCTTCACGGCTTTCAAAACGAATCACGATGACCCGGCTGGGGTGCCACGAACCGGGAAAGGGACGGTCGATCTTCTCCGTTCGAACAAGATAGGTTCCGCCGAAACTCTCGACGATCGGCTTGACCTTTTCGATGTATTGATCGTAAATCGGTCTCATGGAAGGATCGTCGATCTCGACTGAAACGATAAAATAACAAGACATCGGTTTACTCCACAGAAATCGACAGACCGTATTGCCGGAAAAAGGCAATTTGTCCCAATCATCAACAATTCCTATTATTCTATTGGATTTTACGTCCGGTGTCGACGGAAGCGGCAGCCAATGATTTCTGCGGTTTTCCCGTCCGTTGTCGCAACCACGGTTCGATTTACCATAATTCCTGTGGAGACGCTTGAACGGGCGGCTTCGAAAACGAAAAACAACCTTTCCCCTTGGAAAACATCAACAAACGGAGGTGTATGATGACGAAGAACATGACCCGCACGACGCTGTTTGCGACCGCTTTCGCCGCTCTCTTGTTCGCTTTTTCCGCTTCGGCCAATGCTCAGGGCTTCGACGCCAATCGCCGCTCGGAACCGAATCGCCCGATGACTCAACCGACGTCGAATCATCGCCCGGCACAGCCGAACATGACGCCGCAGAAACAACCGGCTTCGCTTTCGCATCACTCGACGCCGCAGCA
>JBEBTM010000105.1:0-10412 GCA_040393745.1 Thermogutta terrifontis
TGCATTATAAAGGTAGACAAAGTCATCGACATCAATATAGCCTGATTCGGTTTCATTATTGAAACAATAGATCCCGATGCGGTCGCCACGGTAGTGGCCCCATCCGAGTTGGTAGGTTTTGCCGAAGGGCTTGAAATCCTTGCCGTCCGTGCTGAAGAAGAAATCGGATTTGCCGTCGAGGCCCCAGATTGATTTTAGCCAGATCAGGTTGTCCGTCAACTCCGGTCCCGGAATTCGTTCATCGCCCGACTGGAATTCGAGCCGACGTTTCCCCTCGCTTTGGCAAATCCCCAACAGAGCGAACGACCGGGAATAGTGACACAAGCCCGCCCGCTGACCGTCGGCCATGCCTCCGATATCGATCTTGACGACGACTTCGTTCCCCGCCGCGCCGAAACACCGTTGCGTCAAAGTGTTGCCCGCCTTGAAGAGATCGTCGCTCTTGAGAGGACAAAACGCCTTGAGTCTCAGAAAACCGGGACGATTCGTGAGCGACCACATTTCGTTACGCGGCTGATAATTCCACTCCCATTGAAGGCCGAGCGAGGGCTTATTGAAATCGTCGGACGATTGAGGCGTTTGAATCGGATAACGATCGGACGGCTTCGCGGTTTGCCAGACCATCGTGCCGACATTGTCTTTGTCCGGCTCTCCGATGATCGGCCAGCCGTCGATCCAATGAACCGGCAGCAGGCTGGCGATGCGTCCCGCCCAGTAACCGTCCCCGTGATGCGTCAGGAAATACCATTTGCCGTCTGGTCCTTCGACGATTCCCCCTTGATTCGGTTCGTGAAAATGACGTTGTGTGTGGCTTAACTGTTTTTTCTCCGTATAGGGGCCGGTAATGGACGACGCCCGCTGCATCATCACATAACGACCGTCGGAAACCTCGCTGTAAAAATGGTAATACGTTCCGTTGAATTTGTACAGTTTGTTCGCCTCCCGCCTGGCGCCCTCGTTGATCAGGACTTTCGAATCCTCGATCAAGTCTTTTCCATCCGGCGTCATACGAAAGAGGTAGGTTTTATACCCGTCCGCGAAATGCGTTGCGACGAAATAGGCTTTGCCGTCGTCGTCGAAAAACGGGCAACAATCGTCCCAGCCCCCTTGGGCTTTCATGCAGTGTAGCGGTTCCCACGGTCCCGCCGGGTCGCTCGCGGTGGTCATGAACAACCCCTCGTCGGGCGTACCGAAATAGAGATAATATTTTTCGTTATGATAACGAATCGCCCCGGCCCAGATTCCGCGACCGTAACGGTTCATGCGGTCCCAGTTCAGTTCCTTGCCGATTTGCGTGACGTCGGAAACGGCATGCCCCTTAATCGTCCAATTGACAAGGTCTTTCGAGTGCAGGACAATCATGCCGGGCGAATACTGGAATGTCGACGAAATGGCATAATAATCATCGCCGACACGAATACAATCGATGTCGCTGTAATCCGAGGGCAAAACGGGATTTCGGTACGTTCCATCTCCCTGATCGCCCCAACGCGTCCATTCCCCCCATTTCGGCGGATCTTGTGCAAACGTGGAGGCAACGGCCAAGACGAACAGGATGAGGACGGCAAGCGGATATTTTTGTTGCATGTTTTCTGTACCCTCCATTCCAAAGGTTTCACGTTAATATCTTGTGATTGTTTTTCGACTGCTCATTGGGCCGCAAAGCATCGCTATCTTTCCTTGATTTTGATGCGAACCGCTTTTCCGATATCAACCGTGTGTGTTCGCATTTCCTTGGAAACTTCTATCTCAAGTGGAGTCGTCTCCTCACTCCCATATTGTTCATCCACGAGATAGAAGGTGGATGCAGGCCTGAGACCTTGTGTCATTTGCGGGGTCGGAATCTCTCCGGAGCGAAGATCGGGTATGGGGTCTCCCGGATCAAATTCACGTTTGCTTACGACTACCTTATATTTTCCGGGTACGGCGCCCTTGAATCGGTCCATCGTATAAAGGATCGCTTTACCCGACTCTCCGTGATCAGGTTTGCGAAGCCTCAAAAAACGGTAACGTAACATGGATTTTTCGTTTCCTACAATGCCAATCCTACCAAATCTCCCTGATTTCAAGCTCTAAAACTCAGTTAAAGACTTATTTTAAGCGAAAACCATGCCCTGGAATGAAAGGAGAACGGCGATAAACAGAAATCGTTTCATGATAAAACTCGAATGCCTGTAAACGTACATGTAAAAAAGGTTCGTTCAGTTATTTTCTTTTTTGTGCATTTGCCGAAAGGCGCCCGGCCGCATGCCGTACCGTGACAAAAAGGCATCGCTCATTTGTTGGACGTAATTGTACCCGCTTCGATGGGCGATTTCCGTGGCGTTCAAATCGGATTCCCGGAGCAGCTTCGCGACCGTTTCCAATTTCGTCGCGACAATTTGTTCATGGAGTGTCCTGTGGTATTTATCCTTGAAAACAATCTGGATTTTTCTCAGCGACACATGGAGATACTCCGCAACGTCCTCCGGTGTGATGTTGAATCGGGCGTTCTCACGAATGTATTCGAGGGCCTTGCCGAGCGTTCCGTCTTCAATGGCTGAGCTCATTGTCGAGTTTCGGGAAACGATCCCTTTCGGCGGGACAAGCACTTGTTCGGTTTCGCTTTTCTCACCATGCATCATTTTGTCCAATAATTCGGCCGAATGATAGCCGACCGTTTCGCCGTCTAGTTGAACCGCAGTCAAACTGGGTACGGTCAATTCGCAAACCGCCTGCTCATCGTCTCCGGAAATCACTGCTATCGCCTCGGGAACGGCAACGTCGACATCCCTGCAAATTTCCAAAAACTGCAACCCGCGAAACGAATTGCAGGCCATGACACCACAGGGTTTCGGAAGCGATAAAATCCAACGACGAATTTTTTGAGTCTCGGTTTCCCAAACACTATTGCGATAAATCGATTTCGTCTCTCCGCCTGTTTCCGTAAACGGCGTTCCTTCAAATTCATCGAATGAATGCGCATAGGGAGCAACCGTTTTCTGAAAACTTCGGCAACGATCGTCCGACCAGAGAATGCCTCTCTGGCCGATGTAAGCGAAATTCGCGAAACCTCGCTCTAAAAGATGTTCCGCCGCGAGACGCCCAACGGCGACCTGATCGATGAAAACATAGGGCAACTTCAACGAAAAGGTTCGCTCGTTCAAATCGACCACGGGTATCCCTGTCCTTCGAGAGAATCCCCGAATTTTCGGGCTGGCGATCCTTGAAATGATTCCATCGCCGCGCCACTTTCTCAGCCAGGGAGGAAGCTCCCAACGGGAAAATTCATAATCGAGACGAATATTCCATGGACCGTAAATTTTTAAGTAGTTTCCGACCCCGTGTAACACGTCGCGTCCATAGGAATTCGTCATTCCAACGAGAATGGCAACCTGTGGAACACGACGCAGTTTAATCGATCCGTTTGTTTTTTTCATTATTTCAGCAGCTAATCGAAATCGATGCCTTTCAAATCAATCACGCTGATCGTGTGCGGCGACTCGGGCGTTTCTAAGTCGATATTCGCAACGTAAAGTTTGTCGCCTCGCAGGCACACTTCCGAGCAACGGTCCAATGCCCCGGCTTTCTTTTGTTCGGCATTGGGATTCAAGGCGTTTTTTGCAATCACCAGCGTTTTTCCGTTCTTCGGATTCATCACGCAAACCGCGTTGCCGACATAATCGGCGAAGAAAATGTAACCTTTCGGGCAAACTTTCAGACCGTCAACGCTTTCGTTCGGTCCCATGCCGTCATTGAGGTCGCGGTGCGAAACGACGTTTTTCCCGGATGCATCCAACTTGACTTCGATGATCTTTTGGTCGCCGAAATTCGCAACGTAGAGAATTCCGTCTTTCGATAAACCGATGCCATTGGCACCAACTTTCTGCGTACCGTCGCGATCGGCGTCGGTCGTCGTGAAATTGAAAATGAAATGTGGATCACGTTGATACGGCTGAACATGGAACTGCATTGTTCCATTCACGACGCGATGGAAACGACGGCCTCGCCGTTCATCGTTCGGCTTGAATTCATCGATATCGAAACAAAAAACGCCGCTGGTCATGGGCATTTCAACGATCGCCGGATCAACATTCGTTTCCGCAAGGTAAATCTTCCCATTGTGAATTTCAATGCCGTTCGACTGAACGATTCCCGTGACGAGAACTTCCTCGCGGACCGGTTTGCCGTTTTCATGAACGACGCGCAAAACACGGGATTTGTGATTCGGATTGCCGCCCAGACATTGACTGTCGGCGATGTAAAGATGACCGTCGGGTCCGAAGGAAATGCCCAACGGTGTGACACGGCCCGTTTCGGGATGGACTTGGAGTTCAAAATATTTCGAGACATTATCATCCGTATCGATCCGAAGCAGCCAGGCGTTGCCTTTGTCGCCGATCGTCGGAACCGCAAGAATGATATCGTTCGTTTTCGGACAAACCGTCATGCCGTCGGGATGTTTCATGCCTTCGGGCAACACGATTCCTTTAATCGGCTTCGTAAGCGGCTCGGCGGCTTGAAGTGTGAACGACAAAGATAATGCGACGATCGTCAAAAGAAATGCTTGGAATAATTTCATGGCAACTCCTAAAGCTGGGCGGATGGAATTAATACGACACGAAGGGCTTCACCGCTTTGCATCAACTCGAACGCCTTGTCGATCTGATCAAGCGGCAAAAGATGGGAAGCGATTTTGTCGGACGGAATTTTATTCGACGCAATCAATTCGACGGCTTTTCGAACATGTTCAGGCGTCGAATCACTGGACCCGACGACCCGGATTTCACCGTAATGGATCAACCGACTGTCGATATTGAGCATGTTTTTTCCGACCGGAAGCGAGGCGAACAGACAGACCGTGCCGCGTTTCCGAACCAGCGACAGGGCTTGTTCCTGTGGCAATGCGGCAGGGGCGGCGACGATCACGACATCGGCTCCGACGCTGTCGGTTTCTTTTCGCACGTTTTCGTTAACGTCTTCCGAAGCAGGATCAATCACCCGGTCGATCTCGAATTGCTCGGCTTGTTTTCGCCGAAGCGGATTGAGTTCCGTGAGTAGGATTTTTGACGCACCAAAGGCGCGAGCGACCACGGCATTGAGCAATCCCATCGGCCCGGCACCCATGACGAGAACGCAATCGCCTTTTTGGACATTGCATTGTTCGACGGAATTGACCGCGCAGCTGGTCGGTTCGGCCAAAGCGGCACATTCCGCTTTGACGTCTTTGGGGACCTTCAGCACATGGTCGCCTTCAAGAGCCAGAGCGGGAATTGAAACATATTCGGCCATGCCACCGGGGTATGAAAAACTCATCGGAGCGAGATTCACGCAGAGATTGCGCCAACCTTTCAGACAGTAAAAACATTTCCCGCACGAAATACTCGTCGCCATGACGACCCGGTCGCCGATGTGCCAATCGCCTTTCGCCGACGGTGAGATTTCTTCAACAAATCCCGTAAATTCATGGCCCATGACAAGCGGAGCCTTAATCCTCGGATTGCCGTGGAATTTACTTTTCAGGTCGGTTCCACACACCGCACAGGCGTCAATCCGGACGAGCAACTCACCATCGCCGCAGACGGGCTTCGGAATGTCTACGATACGGATATCGCCGGGAGCGTGATAGACAATCGCTTGCATAATATTTAGATTTCGTTGTTGGAATTATTTTGACAGATTACACCAAACGGGCGATAATGTTTCGAGTAACAGTTTATAATGGCCGAATTTTTTATCGTACACTTCGGCGAGCGCCGGATTCGGTTCGAAACGCCGGTCGATCTTGACCATCGTTTCGCATGCGTCTTCATAAGACGGATAAATTCCCGCGGCGACAGAGCCGCAAATCGCCGCTCCGAAACAGCCGAGTTCCGTTCCGGCCGGTATTTCGACGGGAATCTGAAAAATGTCGGCGAACATTTGCGCCCAAATATCGCTGTTCGCCGCGCCGCCGGTCAAGCGGATCGTTTTCGGCTCATTGCAAAAACGTCGCAATCGTTCCATGTGCCAACGATGTCCGAACACGATGCCTTCGAACACGGCTCGCATAACATGAGAACGCGCGTGTCTCCCGTCGAGACCGAATAAGCAGGCTTTAGCATCCAGATTGATCGGATTACCATACAGAAAAGGCAGGAAAACGATGTTCGTATCCGTCGGTTTCGTTTCGGCAACCAACTCGCTGCAATGTGCGTAGATTGATTTGGTCATGCCGTTCATTTCGAGCAGTTTGCGGTCGCTTTCAAAAAATTGCGACACGAACCATTCGAGATTCGAGGCCGAGGTCGCACTTCCTTCGAGCATCAGGTAATAACCGTCGATGCTGTAGCAACTGGTCATGAACATGTCACGGTCGACGACGGGTGTCTTCGAAATGAACTGATTGTTCCCCCAGGTTCCAGCGACCATGCAAAACCGGGTTTCGTCGGTCATGCCCACGGCAAGACCGCAGGCGTCGATGTCGAACATTCCTCCGGCAACCGGCGTTCCTTCGGCCAAACCGGTCAATGCCGCGACTTCTTCTGTTATCGTACCACAAAGATCGCCGGAACGTTTGAGCGGCGGCATAATGTGTTTCCAGTCGGAGAGGCCCCAAATTTCAAGCACTTCATCGTCGTAAGCGGCCCGACCCACGTCGATCAGGCTTGTTCCCGACATGTCGGAAAGTTCCATAAAAGCCTCGCCGGTCAATCGATAGCGTATGAAATCCTTGACCATGAACAGCCATTTGGCATTCTTCATCGTTTCCGGCTCGTTGTCGATCAACCAGCGAAGCAAGGCGTTCGGCTGTGCGGCCCAGATATTTTGCATCGTCTTGAACATGATCCGGCCCAAAACATTCTCTTCGGTCCACTGCTCGATATATTTTCGTGCACGGTTGTCCGACGAAATAATTCCGTTGCGAGCCGGTTTATCATCCTTGCCAACGAGATACAGTCCGTTGCCGTGTCCCGTGCAGGTGACGCAAGCGATTTTCTTCGAATCGATTTTCGACTTGTCGAGAATCTCGCGAATGACTTCGCAAACGCCTTGCCAAAGAGCGTTCATGTCGTTTTCTGTCCAACCAGGGCGCAGATAAATATGCTCGACCTTCCGCGATGCAACGGCATGTTCTTTACCCGAAGAATCGAAAACCGCCGCTTTTACCATCGTCGAACCGCAATCGATGCCGATCAGATATTTTTCCATAAGAACCTCAATGCAAGGCGAGGCCGCCGCTGACGTCGACGGTCGAACCCGTCATGTAACTGGCACGGTCGGAACACAGGAATACGGCGACTTGGGCGATTTCCGCCGTTTGACCGATACGGCCCAGCGGCGAACGTTTGTTGAACTTTTCGGGATCGGCCTCGTAAGCCGGCGCGATGATGTCGGTGTACATTAAACCCGGCAGCACGGCGTTGACAAGGATTCCATCCTTGGCCGTTTCGATGGCCAAAGACCTTGTGAAGCCTAAAATTCCGGCCTTGGTCATGTCATAAGCCGTCTTGCCGTTCTGTGAAGCACGCAAAGCGGCTTGCGAGGAAATGTTGACGATGTTTCCCGGTGACTTTTTTGCACGTAAACGCCGGACCGTTTCCCGGCAAACAAGAAACAGGCCCTGTAAATTAATGTCGACACATTTTCGAAATTCGTCGAGCGTGAGATCGGCGCATTCCGGGTTGGCGCAGTAAGCCGCGTTGTTCACGGCAATGTCGACCGGTCCGAGTTTCCGTTCAATTTCTTCGAACATCTTTTGCACATCGTCTTCCCGAGAAACATCGGCATGAACCGCTATCGCCTCGACGCCGTGTTTCGATCGAATTTCCTCGACAAAAACATCGGCGTCCCGTTTGCGGCTTCGATAGTTCACGGCGACCTTCGAACCTTCTTCTGCAAGGATTTCAGCGATCGAACTTCCTAGTCCGCTGGCGGCGCCGGTCACGAGGGCAACCCTGTTTTTGAGGTGCAAGTCCAATTCAGTAACCTCCTTTGTCAGACGATGCCGTTTGTCCGCCGCAGATGGTCGGGGTGCTGGAACCGTTCACGCCGAGACGATCGACGCCCATGTCAACAAACATTTGCGCACGGGTCGCATCCCGGATGCCACCGGATGGTTTGACTTTGATACGTCCCTTGGCAAATTTTAACATCGTTTGAACGGCTCCTTCGGTCGCGCCTTCCCCGTTGAATCCCGTCGAGGTTTTAACAAAATCGGCGCCGATTTCGCTGCAGATTTCCGTCGTTTTAGCGACTTCATCAAGAGTCAGCTGACTTGTTTCGAAAATCACTTTCACGGCAACGTCGTGTTTGTGTGCGACGTCGACGACCGCTTTGATATCGCTACGAACTTCGTCCCAAAGACCACTACGAATCCAGCCGTAGTTGGCGACCATGTCGATTTCCGACACGCCATTCTTGCAGTACAATTCCGCTTCGGCGACCTTCGATTCGGTACGGATGTTTCCGTGCGGAAAACCGAGAACGCAGGAAACGCCGGTTTCCGTCCCTTTGCACATTGAAACAGCAAGGTCAATGTCACAAGGGCGAACACAGACGGTTTTTACTTTATATTTGATGCCGGATTGAATCCATTCGATCACCTCCTGGCGCGTCATTTGAGGAGTCAAAACGGCGTGGTCGAGATAGGTGTTAAGCGTATTCATGATTTTGTGTTGTTTGTTTTTAATGCATTTCACGGCCACCGGTAATGTTGATGGCTTGGCCGGTCATGTAAGCGGCACGATCCGAGGCCAGAAAACACGCTACGTTGACGACATCCTCGACATGAGCCAAACGACCCATCGGGACTTTCGCCGTGAACGTTTTGACGATTTCCTCATGCGGCATCTTCATGTTGTTCACATAGTCCGCCGAAACGTTGTTCCAAACGCCGGTCGCTTCAGTAATGCCCGGACAGACGCAGTTGACCCGGATGTTCTGCTTGGCGACCTCAAAGGCCAAAGCCTGCGTTAGCGTGATGATCGCGCCCTTGGCGGCGCTGTAGGCGCTCATCAAGGCCGATCCGGTCTTGCCCGACTTGCTTGAGAAATTGACGATCGCGCCGTACCCCTGAACCTTCATGATCGGCATGATCTCTTTAATGAACAAATAGGTGCCCTTGACGTTCACGGCAAAGACGAAATCCCAGGTTTCTTCGGAGATTTCCTCGATTTTACCGCCTTTTCCCGTCACTCCGGCCACGTTGACCAGGACGTCGATATTCTGTCCGAATTCCTTTTGACAGACCTTCACGACGGCGGAAACCTGATCGGCTTTTGTGCAATCGGCGGCGAGCGACTTGCAGTTCGCGCCTAAATCCGTACAGATGGCGTCGAGTTTCGATTGGTCGAGATCGGTGATAAACGCCTTGCCACCTTCGTCGATGATTCGCTTGGCGATTTCCTTGCCGATGGTTCCCGTTGCGCCGGTAACCAGCGCGGTTTTTTTTGAAAAATCCATGTTTTAGTGCAAGATAAAATGAGAACTGACAGATCAATGGCCGAGGAAGGTTTTATTCGCGATCGGGTCGCTGTGCCGAACCGAAGCATCGTCGTGGGCGTTAGCCACTTCGGTCAGGATCACGCCTTCCTTGCCGGCCATTTGCCAGTGCTTGCTCCCGATTTTCGTAAGTTGTACATAATCACCGGGATCGGCAACCGTACAGTGTTTCGTTTCGACTTTGCCGCCCCAATGCGATTTCGGAACAACGACTTCGGCAGGTAGATTGGGCTCGCCGATACCGACGACGTAGCTGCGCCCCCAGCGGATCAGCCAACCTTCGTCTTTTTGGGCGCAATTCTGTGTCGTTTCGGGCTTGACATGCCAGTGTTCCGGGAGCATCTGGCCGGGCAGGAGGAACAAATCCTGCATCATGAAACTTGACTCGCCCGCGACGTGATTGACGAAACCGACACAGGCCAAGCCGATTTCGCTGAAGCGGCCGATGCCGTAGTCGGAAATCCAAAGGCGTTCCTTGAATTTCGGGAACATCGGATAACCGTGATAGCGACAAAGCTCGACAATGGCGTCTTTCGCCTTGGCTTCGTCGAACTTGCCGCCGGTGTAGAAATCGGCGTTATCGAACTTCAGGGCCATTTTGACATCTTGAGCAAAGGCCGAAGCTCCGCAAGCAACGGCAGCCAATCCGGCGGCCGCCCCAAGTAAGGAACGACGGGTCATGGCGACTTTCGATTTGTTCATGGTGGACCTTTCTCGTTGGCGTAAGGGACGTTGCGAAAAACATTCGATCACTATGCGTGTGATTATCGTCGCCGGTCGACCGATTGTCAATCTTCATATGCGCAAATTTTCTTCTGGTATTGCGCATGCTCCTAATTGACAAAAAAACGTCGAGACCGCGAATCGGACACCGCCTCCATTCTTTTTCAGAACGAGACAGTCACAGGAGCTGTTGAAAAAGAGTCAAGGATGGCTGTAATGCCATGAGA
>JBEBTM010000106.1:0-10391 GCA_040393745.1 Thermogutta terrifontis
GGCGGAGCGACGGTCGTCCTCGTCGGTGCGCTCGTGACCACCGTGCTGCTGCGTCGGCGCGCAGGGGCGGACGATGAACCGGGGCGGGGCGGCACCCGCACCGAGTGAGGCCGGTGCGGCCGCAGCGCTGCCCGTGACCTTGACGGCTCAAACGGCCGAGGAAGTTGAAGCCCTCACCGTCAAAGGCGACATCCGCCAGTCCGTATCCAAATGGTGCTTCGGCAATATTCCCATGGAGGAATTCTGCAAAATCTGCAAAAAATTCGGCATGGTGGGCATTGATCTCGTCGACGAACGGGACTGGGATCTCTTACTCAAAATGGACATGATCGTCACTATGGGCAACGTTCCCGGCGCGAGCATTCCCACGGGCTTCAATAGAATCGAGCACCACGAAAAGCTCATCCAGGCTTACGAGCATATCATCCCGATCGCCGCTGCGAAAAAGGTTCCCAACGTGATTTGCTTCTCGGGTAACCGGGCCGGCATCAGTGACGAAGAAGGCGCTGAAAACTGCGTCACGGGCCTGAAAAAAATCATGCCGCTGGCCGAAAAACACGGCGTGAACGTCGTCATGGAACTGCTCAACAGCAAGGACCACCGCGATTACCAGGCCGACACCACGCCCTGGGGCGCCGGCGTTGCGCAAAAAGTCGGTAGCGAGCGGTTCAAGCTGTTGTACGATATTTATCACATGCAGCGGATGGAAGGCGACGTGATCAACAACATCCGTAAGTACAAAAACGTGATCGGCCATTACCACACCGCCGGAAATCCGGGCCGGAGAGATTTGGACGACCAGCAGGAGCTGTATTATCCGCCGATCATCAAAGCGATCAAGGACACGGGCTACAAGGGCTTCGTCGCCCATGAATTCTCCCCGAAAAACGGCATCCAGTCGCTCCGTGAAGCCGTGAAAATTTGTGACGTGTAAGATATGGCGTGCCGAGCGGGGGGGGAACGCAGCCTCTCGGAACTCGGAGCCAAAGTTTCCGAATCGAAAATCCATCTCACTCTTCGGAGGCGACATGTTTTCCTGTTCTTTGACTCTCTGCCTCGCTTTCGCTGGGGTCAGCTTTCGGTTTTGGCATGAGGAATGCGAACCGTATCGCCGACAAGAATGGATCGTATGCCGATTCAAAGAGGAATATCGAATACATATTCTCGATTCCAAAAGCGCCGGACGGCCCGACGGCGCCGGCGAGTGGCTGTACGAAAGGCTTTATCAAAAGAATCGGGAAAGAATCACGGTCCTGGCCATTCGCGGCAAAGGAAGCCGTGGCCAAGGGGAAACGGCCGAACTCAACGAGACCGATATGCGGGATTTGATGCGAATGCCGTTTCTCGATTCCGCCGTATTTTCTGATTGCCGCTTGCCCCCCGACGAATTGGTCCGGTTTCTTTCCAGTCGATCGCCATCGCTACGGATCATGGAATTTTGTCGAACCAACCTCGACGATTTGGTGCTGGATCAGCTTCCGGAGCTCCCCGGCCTGCCCCGGCTGGAGTTGAAGGAAAACGAGCTTTCGCATGACGCTGTAGGCCGATTCCTTGAGAAATGTCCGAATCTCGATACGTTGGCGCTCAGGCCGAAACAAGGGGCCGATTATCGTGCAGGATTGCTTGAACAGATCGGCGAACTGAAAAAACTGCGTGTTCTTTCACTGGGGTGGTTTGAGCCGCTTTCGGCCGGAGACATGGAACCTTTGGTCGAATTGCCAAAACTTATTTCCGTTGAAATAGAAGGCAAATTGAGCAGTGACGGGTTTGCGAGTCTTTGCCGTTTTGAAACCGTAACGGAATTGCATCTCTTTGATACAGAACTATCGGATGCCGATCTTCTTCATTTACAACCGGCTCGGGATCGGCTTTGCTTCCCGACGCTTTTTGGCAACCCCTTTACGGGTGACGGTCTGTCGGATTTGGGAGAGATGCCCCGACTGCGATGGCTGAACCTGAGCCGGACGCAACTGACGGACGATGTGCTGGCTCGATTGCCGTACTGTCCGAACTTGGAGTTTTTGTTTGTGAGTGAAACCGGGATAACCGATGCCGGCCTGACGCATCTGGCCCAACTTCCAAAACTTGGAAATCTCGATGTTTCGAACACCGCCGTTACTGATGCCTGCCTTGAAACACTTGCCAAAATATCGTCGCTGAAATACGTCACCGCGTTCAATACGGCGGTTGACCCGAAAAAACTTTCCGAATTCAACCGTTCACGTCGATAATTCCTTTCCTTGCTTTTCCCATGCCGAAAATACTCGCACGCATTTTTTTCATCGTTTTCCTTGCACTGTTGTTTTCGTCCGGAATCACGGCCCAGGAACCGGAACCTTCGGTCGTGAAACTCGATGGCGGACCTGGTGGCTACCGACTCCTGCGCGGCGGCGAGGAATATTTCATCCGGGGCGTGGGCGGTCACGGCTATTTGGACGTCTTGGCCAAAAGCGGCGGCAATTCCTTCAGGACGTGGAGTGCGGATCACGCGGATCGGCGACTTGACGATGCCCAGAAACACGGACTCACCGTCACCTTAGGCTACTGGATGGGGCACGAACGCCACGGTTTCGATTATACCGACCCGGTCCGATTGGCCAAGCAGCGAGAAGAAGTCCGCGCGATGGTCGAGCGATACAAAAACCACCCGGCACTGCTCATCTGGGCCCTGGGCAACGAAGTTGAATTACAGTGCAAAAACGAAGACGCCGTCTGGCGACAGGTCAACGAACTGGCAGAACTGGTTCACGAGCTGGACCCGAATCATCCCGTGATGGCCGTGGTCGCTGAAATCTCGGAGGCGAAAGTCAAGAAGCTGCATGAGCTTTGTCCCGCGGTGGACATCATCGGCATCAATGCTTACGGCGGCGGAGCCTCGGTAGGGCAGCGATGGCGACAGCATGGAGCGACAAAACCGTATATTTTAACCGAGTTCGGACCCGTGGGTCACTGGGAAACCGCCAAAACGCCCGGCGGGGCCGCCATTGAGAGTTCCAGTACGGAAAAAGCCAAGATTTATGCCCGAACCTATCAATCCGCCGTGACGGCCGAACAGGGGAAATATTGCCTGGGTTCTTACGCTTTCCTTTGGGGCCACAAAATGGAAGGTACGCCGACCTGGTTCGGAATCCTGCTGCCCGACGGTTCTCGATTGGCTGCTGCGGAAGCCTTGGAAATCGCCTGGAAGGGAAAACTCGATTCCGACACGAACCGGGTTCCCGTCGTCGAACCGCTCGTTGTTGCGAAAAAATCCGGCATCAAACGAACCGAAACCGTCGATGCAAAAGCCGAGGCAAACGATCCCGACGGCGACATGCTCGTTTGGCAGTGGACGCTCATCGCCGAAGTCGGATACAGCGTCGGGGGCGATGCCCAGGCCGTCGCACCGGAATTTCCGGACGCTATTGTCGAGGGTCAAGGGACGCCGTCCGTGACGGTCAAACTCCCCGGCGGCGGCATTTACCGGCTCTATGCTTATGTCCGTGACGGCCGGAACGGTGCCGCTTACGCCTCGGAAATCCTGCAAGCCGAGGGCGATCCGCCCGTCTCGCAAAAACGGCGTTTCCCTGCGTGGTCTATGCCGACGATGTCCAGGCTCACTGGATTCCTTCCGGCTACATGGGCGACACGCAAGCGATCAAGATCGATTCAGCCAACGAATCGAATCCCCATTCGGGTTCGACCTGTATGATGACAACCTTTTCCGCGTCCGATGGCTGGGGCGGGGTCCTTTGGCAATCTCCGGCCAATGATTGGGGCGACCGCGACGGTGGGCTCGACCTTACCGGGGCGACCACGCTCGAATTTTGGGCGCGAGGTGAAAACGGCGGAGAAATCGTCACCTTCCAGGTCGGCGGACTCGAAGGCAAGCCTTTCTCAGATTCCTTCAAAGCCCAAAAACGCGAGGTTTCGCTCACGAAAAACTGGGCCCGGTACCGCATCGCCCTGGATGGTCTCGACCTTTCTCGCACGAAAACCGCCTTCGGCTGGATCGTCGCCCCCAAAGGCGACCCCGTTACGTTTTATCTCGACGACGTTCAATTTACGGACGAATAACTTTTCATTGAAAAAGCATTCATTCGATTGCGACATTCCATGCAACAGCCGCATCTCACCGAAACCCAGCAAGTTGAGCTTTTTCACGCCGTGGGGCGTCGTATCGCCTCGTTGGTCACGAACACCCGGGGGGCCAGGATTTCCGAACAGGTTCCCGAGTTTGCGGACATCCCGCTATTGGGCGCCTTTGTCAGTCTGAAACGCAACGGCGAACTGCGAAGCTGCATGGGAACCATGTCGGACGAAATTCCGCTCGGTAACGCCGTAGAACAGGCTGCAATTCATGCATCCAAAGACGATCCTCGTTTTCCGCCGATCACACCTTCGGAACTGTTCGAACTTGACTTGGAAATCTGGCTCCTCTGGGGTATGCGGCGAGTGGCCGCTCGCGGTCGGAATCGCCTTGACGCCGTTGAAATCGGGCGGCACGGCCTCCAAATCGCCCGGGGCGGCAACCGCGGTCTTCTGCTGCCCGGCGTAGCTTTGGAACATAACATGGATGCTGAAGCCTTTCTCGAAGCCGTGTGCAGAAAGGCGGGGCTGCCCGTCGATGCCTGGATGGACGACCACGCTTTACTCCACATTTTCGAAGGACGAGCGATCCGGGGACCGCTTTCCGCAACGGAAAATATGGACAAAAAAGCCGTGGACGAAATGATCTTCGCAATCCGCTACAACCGGACGGGCCCTCGGGTTCCCGGCCCGAGTCTGGGTGAAGTCCAGGAAGTCCGCCAAGCCTGTGTGATGACCTTCCGCAGCATGGCCGAGGGGGTTGCTCCGAGCCAATATTTCGCGGGGCTTTTCGACGGAACCGTTTCCGGCATTTCGCTCTCCTTCCGGATTCCGGATCGGCCGCCGCTGATTTGCTCGAAAATATCGGTCCGGCCCGACGTTTCGTTTCAGGCGTCCGTGATCGAACTGCTTCGCGTCCTGGGTCGCCAGGCGGAACGCTTTGCCGTGACTTGGCCCGAACTCCAGGAGTCGCAGATCGATTTGACCGTTTTTTGGGATCCCAATATTCATGGAAACGCCAATCGGCATGATTTGAGCACAGTCGATACGGCTACGCGAAGTTTGATGCTGTCGAGCCCGCAGGGTTGGACGGTCCTGTATGACCCCACACAAAACGCCGAAACGCTGCTCAAGCGTGCCGTGGACTGTCTTGACATCCCCGATCGGGACCTGGGCGAAGTGATTTCCTTCTAAACAATGTCCACGGCGCCCGACTTGTTTTTAACGTCGATCACCAAGGCGAATCGGGGCCCCGAAATCCGGCCACCGGCCGTTGCCGGCGCGTTTTATCCCGGTACGACCGAAGAAGTCAATGTCGAACTGGATCGCATGCTTGACGGGACGCCGGCAAACCGTTACCGTTGCGCGGCCGCGATGATTCCCCATGCAGGCTGGGTTTACTCGGGCCGCTTGGCCGCTCAAACGCTGGCTCAAATCGACATGCCGAGGCGAGCGATTATTTTCGCACCTAAACACCGCAACGAAGGCGCCTTGTGGGCCATGGCACCGAATCGCGTCTGGGCCTTTCCCGGAGGGAATGTCGAAAGCGATTCGGAACTTGCCGAATCACTGGTCAAAGCGGTCGACTTTTTCGAGTTCGATGCCGAAGCTCATACGCGGGAACATTCGATCGAGGTTCAGCTTCCGATCCTGGCGCGGGTGGCCCCGAAAACAAAGGTCGCCTGTGCGCTCATCGGCATGTCGACCTGGGCGATGATCCAGCAGGCGGCCGCGCAGTTTTCGACGTTCCTGGAAAATATGCCGGACCCGCCGATATTGATCGTTTCTTCGGACATGAACCATTACGGCAGCGACGAAGTCACGCGAAAGGTCGATCGCTTGGCCTTGGATGCAATTCGGGAAGCCGTCGAGCTGGGCAAACCGGAACATGCGTTCAGCGTAATTCTCGAAAATAATATTTCGATGTGCGGCGTAATCCCGATGGTTTTCGTTTTGGAAACGCTTCGCAGGCTGGGACGAGGAAAAACGCTCCGGCAAGTCGGTTACACGACCAGCGCGGAAACTTCGGGGGACAAAAGCCGAGTAGTCGGATACGCTGGATTATTGCTTCAGTAAGGCTCATACTCCAACGAGAATCGCCCATGTTTTTATGTGGCGATAATCGGTTGCGTCGCTACTTCAAAATGTCGGGAATAGGCAGGTCGATCAGGGAGATCATCGACCGGGCCGTGATTTTGGCCACTTTATGTTTCAGCTCATCGACAAACACCTGATTGTGAAAGCTTTCCAGGATGGATTCCTGGGTCATGTGGCTCAGCAGTTGGGCGTCCGGAAGATGAGCCCAAAGATGGGCGTCGACATCGGTAGCATCCGGGACGAGAAGATGGTAGAATTCTTTCATTTTGTTGGATTCGGCCATGAAAATTTCCTCGAGAATCGTGTGAAACACGGGTGAGTGCTCGAACAATTCCCGGAGAATCAGCCGCCTTTCCCAGCGGCTGTTCAAGTCGAGAAAGCGATGAAAAAAATCTGAGACGATACGGTAAATCGCGTACGCTTTCCCGCTCGGCGACTGAAAAACGATGGGTTCCCGCTCCAGGAGAACGTCATAAGTCAGGGCATTATCGAAGGAGAATATTTGTCGAAAAACGGCGACGTAAAGATCCTTTTTGCTCTTGAAATGATAATGAACCGTTCCGTGTCGAACCCCCGTTGCTTCGGCAACCATTCGCGTCGTCACGGGCTTAAA
Source organism: Thermogutta terrifontis (assembly GCA_040393745.1). Lineage (GTDB taxonomy): Bacteria > Planctomycetota > Planctomycetia > Pirellulales > Thermoguttaceae > WRKP01. The sequence continues at coordinate 6,779 of JBEBTM010000106.1, forward strand.
ACCGCGTTCGGCAAAGAGAGCGCATGCGGCTTCCAAGATACGCCGTTTTGTTTTTCCGGATTGAGTTACCATAATCAATTGTCGACAAAATGATAGGAACTGGACAGTCAGAGCTGAGACTGTTTTTTTGGCCAAAACACGTGTTCCCAGTGGCATCATTATATGCAAAGAACACGTTTTGTCAAAAAAATTTATTAACTCAAAGACCAAATCTATGAACAATCGGCATATCTGTTTAATCTTCTCGTAGAATTTGACCGTTTACCCGTTATAATTTACGAAAGCAGAAAGAGCTTTATGCAAACAACATCAACACAAGGAAGTGGCCAATGTTTACATTGAGAAATTCGTCCAAAACAATAGGTACGGACAAATTACATAAAAGAAGAAAATTACTTCATCTGAAGCCTTCCCACCTCCACGAAGTTCGTTCAGAACGGCTCACGTCACCGAGTTGCGGCATATTTTCGAGGCATCCCGGTCAAGGTTTTTCACCCGTGATGGATTCCAGAATTTCGAGCACATTGATCAAAGCGCGACATTCATGGTAGGATGTCTTCCAAAGGCTCGCTTTCCCCAATTCAGGAGCGTTGTCCATGTCCCGAATGTTCGGACGGCGCCGGTCCAAGCCATCGGCATCCACTTGGCTGACCCAGCCGCCGTATTTGTCGTCGATGATGAACCGACGGATGAAGTTCCACTGTTTGATAAAAGCACTGTAATAGCGTGGATCTTCCTTGCCGAAGTATTTGTGCATCACGAGTAGTCCGTTGAGTCCTTCGGCTTGAGCCCACCAGACTTTTTTCGTACTCCAGGCGTGTCCAAATGTCGCTCCTTCGTCATAAAAGCCGCCATGGGTCTCATCCCAACCGAATTCCAGCGAATGGTCGACCATCGATCGGGCCAGCGTCAAAACGTTCGGATCGTCAGGTCGTCCCAGCGTTTCGGCAGCTTCCAAAAGCAGGAAGGCCGTTTCGACGTCATGGCCGAAAGAAACGTAAGTGGCCGCTGCGGTCCAATCGTTCCGAAAAAACTGTCGCATCGCACCGGGCCAAGTGGCGATTTTCTCCGATGCGATCAATAGTAACTCTTCAAGCCGACTTCGCAGTGTCTCATCGGGCCAGACACGGTACAATGCCGTGAACGACTCCAGGAGATGAATATGCGTATTCATCGATTTCGTGCCGAGCAGTTCGCCGACTTTCCCTCGGGTCTGATATGGTCGTTTCTCCGGCGGGGTGAGCATCGGCCGACCGTCACGGTAAAATGCTTCGATATAACCGCCGAACCGGGCGTCATGGCCGAAGCGGTCGAGCCACTGGAACGCGGCCTTGGCCGCTTCGAGGTCCGCCGGGTTTTGCGTAAGCTCATAGGAGCGAGCCAAACCATAAATGGCGAAGGAAATTCCATAGGCGTGTTTCATTTCCTCGTTTTCCGTCGGTGGCGTGCCATCGGCGTCGATTTCCCAGTAGAAACCGCCGCATTCATGGTCCCACATTTTTTCTCGCAAAAACTCCGTGCCGTGTTTCACCACGGGCGTCATTGAATCCTTCCAATTTCCAGGCTGACGCAGCGCGGCTTCGGCGGCGGTCCAAGTCAACCGGGACTGGGCGACGATTCCCTTGGTTTTATAGGGTGAAAGAGACCAGTCCCGGCGGAAATCGGTATGAAATCCACCTCGCTCGATGTCGAGCGTCCGGGGATACCAGAGGCCCAGATTCCGATGAAGTTCGGACTTGATTTCACCGGCAACGCCTGCGGGGCTGCGTGTCACAGCATCTTCGGCCTTGGCGATCACGGAAAAAACGAATAGAAAAACCAGACAGGCGGAGAAGTGTTTCATGTTATTATGGAGTGAATAAATCAACCCCGAGCAGCGGCGCGAGGAGGAGGGCATTCCCTCTCTCCTCGGGCTGACACTTAAGGTTCGTGTGGGAATCCCATTTAGAATGTCACGCTCCACGGGTGCAGGTCGTTCGTTTCCGTGGGTTTGATCATTTCACGCCGGATTTCTTTCGTTTTCGGATCGTAAATCCGGAGTTCGTAATCGTCGCCTTCGACGACCCGGCTCAGACCCGAGAGCGTTTTTGTTTCGGGATTCCAAAGTTCCTCGGAAACGTCCACGATCCCCTGCGTGACATGCTGCGACGTGCTGAGCAGGATCGGATGCTCCTCGACGGCTCGAACGGCAAGGATTAAGCACGCACCGGGGGGCACTTCGACGGTGAGCTTGTCCATAAAGGTCCCGAAGAATTTATTGCCCCAGAAATCGAAGGCGGCGTATTCCTTCGCAGCGGGCAGACCGATCCGGGCGGCGTCGAGTTCGAGTTTCATTGGTTCTTTTTCGTCCCAATTATAGAAAGCAACAATGTCGCGTGGCGTGGGCGGTGTGGCATCCTCGGGCAGCGGACGGTTGGACCGGGTCGTTAAATGCCAAACCCGAGGAAGATCCTGTTCGAATAAATCCACGGGCCGAACCGAGCGCAAACCGTGAGGCCGAAGCGTGCGTTTCAAGATTGTGACCCGTTCTTCGGAAAGCTCCGGGAGCCAATCGCTGAAGGTAAAAAGCTGCCCGCTCACGGCGACCCAACTTGCAATGAGCCGGGCATGCTCCAGCGGCATTGAGCCCCGAACGTAAACCGGATCCGGATCGTTCCACCAGACACGACCGTTGAAGAAGTATCGATTCGACCCATGCCAAGGGCCCCGTTTCAATGAGTTCCAGCCGGATCCGTTGTCCGGTCCGATTCGCATGGCATCGACCAAGCCGAAGGAAGCGCCGAGCGTTCGCATGTTCTGCGAAACGTTACATCCGAGAATGAAAACATCGTCACCCGCGGCTTGGCGAACGATCTCCAACCCCTTTCTGTACGCCGCCACGGGCGTCAAAGACGGATCATGGAATATCGCTTGTCCAAGATCGTCGGGCCGATATTCATTGTTGACGTAAAGCTGCTCCGTGGCCATACCGGTCCAGAGGCCGTCAAGTTTGAGGTAGTTGAATCCCCATTGACCGACAATGCGTTCGGTCTCTTCGTGCAAGTATTGTTGAACTTCGCTCAGTGTCAAGTCGAGCGATGTGCCCCCCCAAAAGGATTCGTAAGGTTCGCCTTTCTTATTGACCGTCTGGCCGTAGTGCCTCTTGGATTTGCCATCGGCGTCCAGTTCGTCGGTGACGCCGCTCTTGACGAACCAATCGCGGTTCCAATACGGGTCTTCACTGGAACCGGCAAAGGGTATGAACCAGATTCCGGCCCGTAAATTGTGCGAGCGAATCATATCGGCCGTGGGTTTCATGCCGTCAGGATAAGGGCCTTTAGGGTCATGCGTCGTGAAGTTTTTGCGGGGGCCGTTTTTTTTGACGCCTGATTGCCACTTGTCATCAATCTGGACGAAATCGAAACCGTAGGGTCCAAGCTTTTCGATGGCGGCTTCAGTCAGGTTGATGATTTCCGTTGCGTTACATGCTCCGCCGAATTTATCGGCGTACCAAGTGCAATATCCGGCAGGCAAATCTTTCAAACGGATCCGGTGAGCCCGGGCAATTTGCCAGGCGTAGCGTTCGAGACCCCGGCGGCAATCGTCGAAACGGCCCAGCACGAACACTTCGGAG
>JBEBTM010000107.1:0-10353 GCA_040393745.1 Thermogutta terrifontis
TACCCTTCGCGGTGAAATCACGTTCGATATTTACGGCCCGATCCACGACTCCGAACGGGACTATTGGAATCGCTGTCAAAGAATCATCGATTCGCTGCCGTCGAACATTCGGGCAAGCCATTGCGGTTTTGTCGAACCGGACCAGGTCACCGAGGTCCTGCAAAACTACGATGCTTTTTTCATGCCGACGTTGAACGAAAATTACGGCCACTCGATCATGGAAGCGTTTTCGGCCGGACTTCCGGTCGTGATTTCCGACCAGACGCCGTGGCAGTCGCTCCGGGAAAAAGGAGTCGGTTGGGACGTTCCTCTCGACCGGCCGGACGAATTTGTTTCCGTTTTGCAAGACCTGGTCGACATGGACGAGCCGGAATACCGGGACATGTCCGAAGCGGCCAAACGTTTCGGCGACGAGGAAGCCGCTTCACAAAACATCACCGACGATTATCGAAACATGTTCGATTCGGACATGAACGATTAAAAACTTATACCTACACAAAAATAATGCATGCCATCTCGATATTAAGAGCCGTTTTAAAATGGCCGTTCAATCGATGTTACGATCTGCTAAGCCGATTGATGCTTCGCCTTGCACCGGGCTACCAGGCTTCTCTGGCCGTGAAAACATGGCCTTCCTTGTTGTTTGATGAAAACCGCGACGGCTTGGCCGAACCGATCGAAAATCTTCTTGCGGAATTGAAAAGGGGCTTGGATGCGGAAAGTGTTCGGGAAATCGACCGGTATTTTCAACGAGTCGTCTTCGCGACCCATGCTTCAAAAGCGGGGGTGCTTTGCTCACCGGAAGCGTGGATTCGACTTTTGGACCCGCAGGAATTGTCCATGGCTGAAAAACTTCCTCCGGTACACGCTCATCCTTTCCCTTCCTCTCGTTATCTGGATATCACGGATAACGGAATCCTGTTTCTTCCGGCGACCATTCGGGAAAAAATCAAGGGAAACGACGTGATCGACGGAGGAGCCTATATCGGCGATTCGATCCGTTCCTTGGTCCGTTACGAACCGGGACATATTTTTGCTTTCGAGCCGAGTGAAGGCAACCTTGCCGAATTACGTGAGAATAGCAGGCGGTACGCTTGGAAAAACGTCATACCGGTCAAGAAAGGACTCGGAGCCAAAAAAGGAACGGGGGAAGTGACCTCCAAAACACAAATCGCTTCTTCCGCCCAAGTTTCGTCATCGCAGGATCATCGGGAGCTCAAAAACAAAAGGGGCATTGAAATCACGGACATCGATAGTTTCGTCGAGGAAAATTCGCTGTCGCTCGCCCTGGTCAAACTGGACGTCGAAGGATTGGAATACGATGTTGTTCTCGGAGCCGCCAACTCCATCAAGAAGCATCGCCCTATTCTGCTCCTCTCCATTTACCACAATCCCAAGGATTTTTTCAAAATCAAACCTTTGATTGAAAGTTGGAATCTGGGATATCAATTTCAAGTTCGCAAGCTCCACCCGCTCCATCCGTTCAGCGAGACAATGTTAATTGCTCATGTGATGGAAGAAAACCATTGAAGCCCTATGACCATACACTTGGAAAAACCACTTCATATTCTCCACTTGATCCCTGGCTTGCATACGGGTGGAATCGGGGCTTGGCTGATGGATCTCATCCGCCTTCGACGTCCGGAGGTTCGATTTGATTTTGTCGTCTATGCCGAAGGGAATCTGGACGAGGAAGCCAGGTCACTCGGATCGGAAATTTTCACGATTCCTCAGCGAAAACTGACGTATTATCGGTCAAAAAATATCGTAAAAAGCATATTGTCGAATGACGATTACGACGGTATTCACTACCACTTGACCGATTATTCCGGAATTTATCTGAAATTAGCCGCGCAACTGGGGATCCCCCTGCGGGTCGATCATTCCCATGGGCCTCATCGGTCCGTTCCGCTTTCACTCAAAAGCAGGATACCCGCCGGTTATCATTTTTGCGTTGACCTGCCGCGAATCCGGAAATACGCAAACCTGTTGCTCGCATGCAGCGAAGAAGGGGGGCGCTTTGCTTTCGGCGATTTATGGGAGGAACGCCATCCCGCCCGGATGGTTTACAGCAGCATCTCCGTCGAGCGTTTCCATAATAATTTTAATCCTGAAATACGCCGAAAACTTTGCGATGAATATCAATTCCCCCGGGATGCGATTGTCGTCGGGCACTTGGGACGTTTATATTGCCAGAAGAACCAGGTATTTCTCCTCGATATGTTTGCGGAGCTTGCCAAGCGTGACGACCGATATCGGCTCTTTATCGGTGGAGAAGGGCAACTGAGAGAGACTCTTGAAAAGCGGATCAAGGTTCTGTCCTTGGAGAAAAAAGTCTGCCTTCCGGGTCGATGCACCAACGCGGCCGAACTGATGTGTCATTTGTTTGACGTATTTTGTCTTCCTTCGATCTATGAAGGCTTCGGTATCGTTTTTACGGAAGCAACAACCGCAGGCCTGCATAGCGTTTGTTCCGAAGCGGTTTCGGTCGACGTTCGTCGCCATCTTTCAGGACAAATAACCTCTCTCAGTCTTTCCGATCCTTTGTCACAATGGTGTAATGCGATTGAAGCCGGAATCAAAAAAAGGATCTCCTCCGATGGGGGGGCGGCGATTATCAAAGAAACTCCTTTCTCGGTGGAAGTGTCCATGGAAGCCTTGCTTTTTCTGTATCGAAATGTCTTAAAACAAACCGGAAACCCTTCGTTACAGAAGATGGCTTGAAATTTCCAAAGTTGGATGCCGGAAGCCTTGCATCGCAAGACTTGTTTATCCACCTCGCTCCGTCGGTGGTGGAAATAAGAATGGTGGATCGCAATATCCACCAATTATACTTTAATCGTGTTCTGTAGCCTGTCGGCGCTCACGGTCTTGCCGCGCTGAACGTCGTTCAAAACCAAAACGACGTTCACCTCACACGGGTTTTAGAGCATTATCCGGAAATTATGGAACGGCTTATTGAAGAACAGTAAATACTTCCGCATTCGATGACCCGAAGAAACCTTGAACAAGCCAAGGATTATCTCGCCGAGAATCTCCAGGACAGGAGGCAGGAGTTTTACCGGGAAATGTGGGCTCGAACGGAACATTATTTGAAAACACGTAAATAGCCCTTACTCCCTCTCGGTTCACCGCAGGCTGCACGAACCGCCAAATTCCGCTCTTGACACGGTTTCCGAATTGTATTATGCTCCCCGCTGTATTTATTCGGCCATTGGATTTGGCCTGGAACCGTTCAGGGATGGAGCAAAATAGAGCAGATGACACCTTTTGAAGCCGAGCCTCTTTTTTCTGAAGAAAATTGTGTTTCGAAGAGAAAAAACCTTCGTGAGCACCTCTACGATTTCGTTTTGCGGCTCCCTGTCAGAATTGCCGTGTATTTCGCCTATTTCTCCTGTTTTGTCGTCGCTTACTGGCTCGCGTTCGCTGTCCGCTTCGACTTCGATCTGGGCAAACACGGGCTGGCGGCCTTCTACAGCAGCCTTCCCTGGGTCGTTGCCGTTAAGGCGGCCATTTTCTTCTGGCACCGACACTTCAGGAACTATTGGTTCTATACGACGCTCAGAGATTTCCAGGCACTCGCCAAGAGCGCGTTGTTTTCTTCCGTAAGCATCTTCCTGCTGTCGCACTATGTTTTCAACATCGCCATTCCCCGGACGGTTCCCGTTTTGGATTGCATGTTCACGATTTTTCTGATCGGTGTGGCCCGATTTGGCTGGCGGACGTTGCGGCAGGACATTCTGCCCCGTATTGCCCGGAATTCGCGGCACAAAACGCTGATCGTCGGTGCCAATTACGCCGGGGCATCACTGGCCCGCGAACTGTGCGACCATCCCGAACTCGGCTACCACATCGTCGGTTTTCTTTCGGTCCATCCCGGTAAGGTCGGACAATTGATCGGCCATGTTCCGATTTTGGGAAGTTTTGACGAGGTGAGCAACCTGCTGACGTTTCATGACATCAAGGAAATCCTCATCATTCCCGACGTTTTGGACGGAAAGCAACTGCGCAAGGTCATGCAAACCTGCCATGAGCGCGGTGTGAGGATTCGTATTATTCCCTCCATGGAAACAAGGCTGGGAGGAGACAGTATTCCCATGCGCGACATTAAAATCGAAGACCTGCTCAAGCGCGATCCGGTGGAATTGGACGACGCGATCATTGAAAAAATGCTGACCGACAAAACGATCCTGGTCACCGGAGCCGGCGGGAGTATCGGCTCGGAAATCTGTCGGCAAATCGTCCGTTTCAAGCCGAAAACCTTACTGATCCTCGGACGGGGCGAGAACCGGATTTTCTTCTTGGAGCAGGAGCTGCGCCAAGCCGGTTTTGACGGCGACTTGGTTGCCCTGATCGCCGACGTGTCCAATGAAACGCGGATGAAGCGGATTTTCGAAAATCATTCTCCCGACGTTGTTTTCCATGCCGCGGCGCACAAACACGTTCCCTTGATGGAGGCCAATGTATCCGAGGCTGTCAACAATAACATACGCGGAACGAAAGTCGTCGCGGATCTTGCCGATCGTTTCGGCGTTTCAACGTTTGTCCTGATTTCCACGGATAAAGCGGTCAATCCGACGAGTGTCATGGGGGCGACCAAGCACATGGCCGAACGATACATTCACGCCCTTTCCGGAAAGTCGAACACCAGGTTCATCACGACCCGCTTCGGCAACGTGCTGGGGTCGGCCGGTAGTGTCGTGCAGGTTTTCCGAAGGCAGATTGCGCGGGGCGGCCCGATTACGATTACCGACATTCGCATGACGCGTTATTTCATGACCATCCCGGAAGCGTCGCAGCTTGTCCTCCAAGCGGCGGCGATGGGCGCCGGCGGCGAAATTTTCGTTCTGGATATGGGAGAACCGGTACGCATCGTCGATCTGGCCAAGGATCTTATCCGATTGAGCGGCCTTCCCGAAAATGCCATTGAAATCCGCGAGACGGGAATGCGACCGGGTGAAAAACTCTTCGAAGAACTGTACTTCGAGGACGAAAAGGCGATACGGACATCCCATCAAAAACTACGCTGTGCCTCGCATCGCCGATTTGCGTTGGAGCAGGTTGAGGAGCAGATTCAATACCTGCTTGACGTGGCCGCGGAGCGACCGGAAGCGGTCCGCGGTGCGGTCCAGGAGATCATCGCGGAGTATTGTCCGCCTCGTCATGCCGCCATCGGTGTACGACCGCACGCGCCGACCATTCCATTGATCGTCGACGAATTCGGAAAGAAAAAGATCGTCTGATCGGTCAAACACGTGCCGAGCCGGGGTTGTTGCGAAGCGCCGCCTCGGAACTTATGAACCATGTCACGCAACTTCATCTTCACCGTTCTGCTTGCCCTTTGGACCGCGAATCTTTCCGCCCAGGGGAACAGGGACGATTATGCCCGATCCGCCGCGCTGCGGGAAAAATTTTCCGGTAAGGTTTACAAGGAAACGATCCGACCCCACTGGTCCGAAGACGGCGCATCTCTCCGGTACGCAAACAAATTACCCGGCGGAAAAACCGAAGTCGTTCTCGTTGATCTTGCGACGGGGGAACGTCGCATTCTTGACGATAAGACCGAATTTTCCGGCGGGATTCTCAAACCGAATTTTCACGTGCGTAAAACTTCGCATACCGGTGAACGGATGGAATTGGCCTTCGAGAATACGCTTTCGAAACCAGTCGAACTCTTCTGGCTCGACTTCACCGGCCAGGAAAAAAATTACGGAAAAATCGAACCCGGCGAAACCCGGAACATGGAAACCTTCGAGGGTCACGTTTGGGCCGTCCGGGATAGTGAACGAAAACTTTACGGCGTCTATGAGGGGCGATTCGATACCGACCGGGCCGTGATTGCCGAACGGGATGAAAAGGCCGTCGATCGCGAAAAAAAAGCTGAAAAAAAGGGGCGTTACGACAACGAATCACCGAACGGCCTTTATTCGGTGTCGGTTCGGGACGATAATCTTCTGCTTCATTGGAACGGCGGTGAACTCGACCTGACGCGGGACGGCGGCGCCGAAGATCGCTACGAAGGTCCGGTGCTTTGGTCCCCGGACGGAAAGTTCGTTATCGCACGAAAAACAAGACCGGCCGAAAAACGGAAAGTTTTTTACGTCGAATCCTCGCCGGAAGACCAGCTCCAACCGAAACTGCACGATTACGAGTACCTGAAACCCGGCGACCGCGTTGCCGTAAGCAGACCCGTCCTGTTTCGAGTCAAAATCACGGAGGACGGAACGCCGAACGTTACGAATATACCGATCGACGACGGACTGTTCGAAAATCCCTGGAGCGTTTCGTCATTTTCCTGGGCCGCCGACGGTTCCCGGTTCTTTTTCTTGTACAACAGGCGAGGACACCAGGTCGTTCGATACCTTTCCGTCCAGGCCGAATCGGGTAAGGTCCGCATCGTCGCTGAAGAAACGAGCGAGACGTTCGTCAGTTATACGGACAAGATTTTCACGCACCGCCTGGACGAGAGCGACGAACTCGTGTGGATGTCGCAGCGGGACGGCTGGAATCACCTGTATTTAATCGATACGAAAACAGGCGAGACGAAAAATCGAATCACGGCCGGTTCCTGGGTGGTGCGCAGCGTGGAGAAAATCGACGCTGAAAAGCGAATCATCTGGTTTTACGCCGGCGGTGTACACGCGGACCAGGATCCGTATCACCTGCATTATTGCCGTGTCGATTTCGACGGAACAAATTTTTGTGCGTTAACGCAAGGCGACGGAACGCATCGGATCCAACATTCGCCTGACCGGAAATATTTTATCGACACGTTTTCCCGGGTCGACATGCAGCCCCGGCATGAACTGCGCTGCACGGAATCGGGCCGACTTATCTGCGAACTTGAGAACGCGGATCATTCGGAACTCATCCGGGCCGGCTGGAAGCCCCCCGAGCGCTTTACCGCCAAGGGTCGGGACGGCGCAACGGAAATTTACGGCATCATCGTCCGCCCGACGAATTTCGACTCGGAAAAACGCTATCCCGTAATTGAACAAATCTATGCGGGTCCCCATGGTTCGTTCGTCCCCAAGGATTTCCAGGTCCATCGCCGAATGAACGACCTGGCCGAACTGGGGTTCATTCTCGTTCAAATCGACGGCATGGGAACTAACCATCGCTCGAAGGTTTTTCACGATGTCTGTTGGAAGAACCTGGGTGATTCGGGATTTTCGGACAGAATCGCCTGGTTGCAGGCTGCGGCGATGCGAGAACCGGCCATAGATCTGGATCGCGTCGGAATTTACGGAGGTTCGGCCGGTGGACAAAGTTCCACTCGGGCTCTTTTAGCCCACGGCGATTTCTACAAAGTCGCCGTTTCCGACTGCGGCTGTCACGATAATCGCATGGACAAAATCTGGTGGAATGAACAATGGATGGGCTGGCCCGTGGGTCCGCATTATGAGGAACAGTCGAACGTCACGCAGGCCCATCGCCTGACGGGAAAGCTCCTGCTCACCGTGGGCGAGGCGGATCGAAACGTGGACCCGGCGTCGACGATGCAACTCGTCAATGCCCTGATTGAAGCGGGCAAGGATTTCGAGCTCCTGATCATGACCGGTCAAGGTCACGGTTCGGGAGAACATCCGTACGCCGACCGACGACGCAAGGACTTTTTCGTGCGACATTTACTCGGCGTCGAACCCCGTTGGGAGCCTGAATCGCCTGCAAAAGATTGATGATTCAAGACGGCACGAACAATTTTCGTGCATTATTCGCCGTTAATTCCGCGACGGTTTCAATGTTTTCGCCTCGCAACTCGGCCAGTCGGAGTGCGACCATCGCGGCCATGGCCGGCTCGTTCCGCTGGAGTTTGCCTCGGTAAGGATGCGGCGTCATGTACGGGGCGTCGGTTTCGATCAGGAGGCGATCCAGGGGCACTGCTTTTGCCGCCTCCCATAAAGGGGCGAATTTAGCGTTTCGATAAGTCAGCGATCCCGCGAAGCTGATGTGAAAGCCCAGTGAAATCGCGTCCAAAGCCTGTCGTGGTTCGCCGCTGAAGGCGTGAATGACACCGTAATGCGGGCCGGAATATTCATGCAAAATCGGCATCAGATCGTCCCAGGCATCCCGGCAATGGATTAAAACCGGCTTCTCCGTCCGTCGGGCCAGTTCGAGATGGCGGCGGAGGAAATCAATCTGCCGGTCAAAGGGCGTGTGATCCCAATAGCGGTCCAACCCCGTCTCACCGATAGCGACGACATCGCCGCGCGAGGCCAATTGGGTGATCGTATTCCAGTCGTCTTCGGTGGCGTCCCCCGCAGAATTCGGATGAATGGCCACGGCCGGACAAAGTTTCGGCGACATGGTCGCCAATTCCACACAGCGCAAACTGCTCTCGGCGTCGATTCCAGGCAGCAGCACGCCGACCATTTCAATTTCTCGACCTTCGAGTTCTTTGGGAACAATAAATCCATCAGGGAAGCCGTTCGCATGGATCCGGGCGATGCACTCTTGCCGGTCAAGGTCGAACTGCGGCAGATCCAAGTGAGCATGCGTGTCGAAGATGAGTAGTCGATGCATATTATGTAACTAAAAAACAGCAAACGAATAAGTCCGTCCTCTCAGTTCCAATCGGGGGCGAGTTGACAATGTCATTTCCTATTTTCCTTGTATCATCTGCAGTTCTTCCGCAAGTCGATGTCGATCGGTAATGTCGAACATGATGGCGACATAATGCGACTCCACAGGATCGACGGCTTGAAAAGCCGTGATGCAAATATCGGCCCAAGCGGAACTGCCATCCTTTCTTCGGTGCTTCAAAAGGGCGCGGATCCGATCCTTCGAACCCGTGAAGACCTGGTCCCGGAGCGCGATGTAGTCCTTCGTTCTTTCGTCTTCGAAATCGATCAGGTCGGTCGTGTGCATTGTCGTCAGTTCTTCCCTCGAATAACCGGTAAACTCCTCGAACGCCCCGTTACAATAAGTAATCCGGCGGTCGACGTCGAAGAAGCAGATCGCGGCTGTATTCGATTCGAGGATCATCCGGAGCTTCGCTTCGCTTTTGCGGAGGTCCTCGGTCTGACGCTTGATTTCGTTCCGGTAGCGGGCGATTTCTTCTTCGGCTTTTTTCTGCACGGAAACGTCTCGCAGGCAACACACGGCGAAACGGACTTCGCCGGTCGACATGTCGAACATCGGAAGCACGGTCTGTTCGAGCCAGATGCCCGGCTTGGAGGGGGCCGTGGAACGAAAATCGATCGCCACGGTCCGACGGCCTGTCCGGAACGTTTCCTCGGCGGGGCAGTCGGAACACACCCTATCGGTGTAATAGACGGTGTGGCATTTTTTCCCTTGAAGCGGACAATGGCTCGGATAGAGCTTATCCATCGCCTTGTTTGTTTTGACGACATTGAAATTGCGATCGATGATGAAGATCGCGTCTTGGGCGTCGTGGAACAACGCATCGAAAATCCGTCCCCGTTCGTGCTCGGCCAATTCCTCCAAATGCTTTTCCGTGATGTCGACGGCCAAACCGACCGTTCCGGTAACGATTCCGTTGTCATCGGAAACCGGTACGTGTCGTATTTCAAAGTACCGCTCCTTGAATTTAGCGATCCCGGAGGCGGTTTGACCGGCCAACGCCTCGGCAACGCACCGGGCTGTTTCCTGATCGAAGAGGGAAACATCGAGTGCGGATTTTCCGATGAAATAATCGGGTGGCAAGCCGCTCTTTTCAAGCCCGCCACCTCCGACGAACGTACAGACCCCCTTCGCATCGGCGGCCAGGAGAATCGCATCTGAAGCATCGCACATTGCCGAAAAAAATTGTCCGACAATCCTGCCGTCAATCGAATGATTATTCCCGTGCATGGGTTTGCTCCTTTGTGCGAGAATGAACGTTGTCGAATCTCCCCTTCTTTCGTTATATCCATTGTTTAAGTAATGGTCAATAGTTGTGATTCAGAATTCCGCGTACGCCGCTTTCCGAATATATATCAGATCAACATGCAAACATTCCTTTGGGGGTGGCACAGAAAGCGGCACACTCCACGGCGGTACGGAAAGGAAAGAAGAGGCCGAGCCGAATACGTCTAACTCCTTAAAATTGCAGTACTTGACAGCAAGAAACGGCAAGGGGGAGAACCTTGCGGAACTCACCCAAACTACCCAAGCGGAGAGAAGAGGGCACCAGTTGAACTCTTTTTGGAAGGGATTTGGTCTTTAGAGCTGGCGATTCAGGCTCTTATTTTGTCCCTGTAATTCTTTTTCAGGGGAACACCCTATCCTAAATATATATAGGGGAACAAAACGACAAACGAATAAAAAAACATTTTCAAAATAATCAGAAAAACACATACATAAGTTCAAAGAAAAAAGGCGCCCGAAAAATCCCTTTCGGAACGCCTCTAT
>JBEBTM010000108.1:0-10326 GCA_040393745.1 Thermogutta terrifontis
TTGCGTCAATCTGCTCAGTCCATTCGGGCAGCGAAAGGGGCAAAAGCCGAAAGGATGATTTCGTTTTTCCATCGCGTCGTGTTCGCTCAAAGAGCAGCTCCGTGGCTTCCGGTTCCGCGTTTGAAATCAAATTTGCTGCAAAGGGCAACGTGGATTCGTATTCCAGATTGATCCGAGTCGATCGGCTCCGTTTTTTCTGAGGTTCATCGCCGTCCCAAAGAATCGTGTCACCCAGGATCAACAGTTGGTCGTCGGTATCCAGGAGAAAAAATCGCTGGAGTCGATACCCGCCTTCCAAGGGCAAATCGAGTTCGAGAAAATCGCAATGGTTCTCATGCGAAACGGCGTTTTCGGTCCATCCCCCGGCTGGTCGCAAGCGCCGTCCGCGATGAAAGATCCGGGCATCCCAACTTCCGAACAACAGAGGCTCACCCTGCACGTCCAATTCCAGTTGAACGGCTTCGAAGTCCGGCGAATCGTAATGAACGGCGATCGTGATGTCTTGCATGGAGGAGTGTGAGAAAGTGAAAGAGCGGATTTTCCGTGAAAGATAAACTTCCCATTGACCCTTCATCGAAACGTGACGCGAACGCCGGTGCCGTTTTCGTCGGGATAGATCAATTTGCCTTTTTCAATACGCAAACCGGTTCCGACTTTCTTTTCGATCCGCAGGGGACCGTCGACCGTGATTTCATCGAGGAGCGGGGCCAACTGGCTGATCGCCGAAGCGGCGACGGTCGATTCGACAGAATTCGCACTGAGTAGTTTCAGCCCGAGATGCTTCGCCTTGGCCAAAAACTGCCGGGCCGGCGTCAAACCGCCGCATTTGACCAGTTTGGCGTTGATCCCGTCGAAAACTTCGGCACAACGCTCCACATCATCGTCGGTCCGCCAGGATTCGTCGGCATAAATGGGCATTTCGATTTTCCGTTTCTTCAATTCCTTTTTCAGCTTGGTCATCCCCTCCCAATCGTCGGCGGGCAACGGCTGTTCCAGGAGAATCACGCCCAATTCCTTGAGTTTCGATATGTTTTTGAGCAGCAGATCGAGTGTCCAGGCGCCGTTCAGATCGATGTGAAACGGGGCCGACGTCTTTTCCCGGAGCTGCGTCAGGATGTTCATGTCATCCTTTTCGCCCAATTTGATCCGGTACAACGGCCAATCGGGCATTTCGTCGAGCCGTTCGAGCATCCGCTCCGGGGAATCCAAGCCGATCGTATATGCAGAGGTCGGTACACTATCGAGGGAGAGCCCCCAAGCCTTCCAAAGAGGCTTGTTTTTCATCTTGCCCCAAAGATCGCAGGCGGCACAGTCCATAGCACTCTGAGCGAATCGATCAACGCCGAGAACCGGTTCCAAGTGTCGCCAAAACGCCACGGGATCGGCTAGCGCGTAACGCTCGATTTTTTCCCGGCATTGTTCTATCCGGTCAATCATGCTTTCGATTCCTGAACCGTAGAACGGATCCTCGTAGGCCTCCCCGTGGCCGCGAAGTCCGTCCTGCTCCAGTTCGACGATAATGGTCCGAACCACGCTCACCGACCGACGTGATGAGGCGAAAACATGTTTAAGCGGCAAATCGACCCTGATAATTCGAAGTTTCATCGATCTTTCTCTGTGTATTGGGGCTCCGGCGGCGGTAATTCTAGAAAAATCCGCCCGGTATCGCTGTCGTCGAACCTTCATTCTAGTTTTTTCCAGCCTCCGAATCAATGTACCCCCCACGAAAGTAATGACGATCTTGGATTTCAGACCAACGAAACACACGTTCAGCTCAAAGATCGCGTCTTGGAGTTGTCTTTGGGTTGTTTTCGCGGTACAATCATCGCTTTGTTTCACCTTTCCCAAGTATTTCCAGCCGATTTCCCAGGATTCGACCGACATGCGTATTTTCGTACTCCCGCTGTGTATGATGTTTTTGTGTTCCGCCGCGATTTTTGCCGAAGGTTTCGAATACCCCGCGGCACGAAAGGTTGATCAAAAGGACGACTACTTCGGCACCGTGCTCGAAGACCCGTATCGCTGGATGGAAACCGACTCGCCGGAATTGCGGGACTGGATCGACGCCGAAAACCGACTCACGGAATCTTACCTCGAAACGATTCCTTTTCGTGACGATTTGCGTCAACGGCTTACGAAACTGGTCGACTATCCGAAACATGGTACCCCCTGGACCAAGGCGGGTCGGCTCTTCTTTTTCAAGAACGACGGACTCCAGAACCAATCCGTGCTGTACGTCGTCGATTCTTATGCCGACCCCGCCGAACCGAACGCGCCGGCGATGACGCCGCGTGTGCTGCTTGATCCGAACACGCTGTCCGAAGACGGGACCGTGGCCCTGCAAACGACGGCGATTTCCAAGGACGGCAAAACCATGGCCTACGCGATTTCCCGTAGCGGATCGGACTGGAACGAAGTTTTCGTTTTAGATATTGCTACGGGGGAACCGCTGATCGATCACTTGACCTGGGTCAAGTTTTCCGGGCTCGCCTGGCATGGTAATGGTTTCTATTACAGCCGCTTCGACGCCCCCGAAGAAGGTGCGATACTCACGGCGAAAAACGACTTCCACAAAGTTTATTACCACAGGCTCGGTACCGATCAGTCCGCCGACACGCTCGTTTTCACCGACACGGAGCGTCCCCAACGCGTTCGAGCCTCGACAGACCGGGACGAGCAATTCCTCTTCCTTTACGGCAGCGAAACCACCTACGGTAACACGCTCTTTTTCAAGAGCTTGACGGGAAACGATGCCGGATTCACGGCCGTCGTCGACGATTTCAAGTCGTCGCAGGGTGTCGTGGCGGTGATCGATGGCATGTTTTACATCCTGACCGACCGCGACGCTCCGAACCAGCGGCTTGTCAAGGTCGACCCGAAAAAGACGGATGTATGGATCGACGTGATTCCCGAAACGGAATTCCCTCTGACCGGGGTGCGGCGAATCGGTGGACACTTGATCGTCACCTACTCACGGGACGCGGCTGACGAAGTCTTCGTATACGACTTGAACGGTAAAAAACTCCGGGCAATCGAACTTCCCACGCTCGGCATCACGGGCTTTTCCGGTGAGCAGGATTCCGACTTGTATTTCCAGTCGTTTACATCGTACACTTACCCGACCGTCGTTTATGCCTGTAATATGACAACCGGCAACCGGATCGAACTGTTTCCCTCGGGGGTCGATTTCGACAAAGACGCCTTCGTCACCGAACGAGTCTGGTATACGAACTCGGCAGGGCGGAAAGCCCCGATCTTTTTGACGTACAAGAAAGACCTGGAGAAAAACGGCGAAAACCCGACGCTCCTGTACGGTTACGGCGGGTTCAATATCAGTGTGCGTCCTTCATTCTCGGCGTTCCGAATTCCGTTCCTGGAACAAGGCGGCGTTTATGCTCACGTTGTCCTGCGGGGCGGCGGCGAATACGGCGAAACCTGGTACAAGTCGGGTACGAAATTGCAGAAGCAAAACGTTTTCGACGACTTCATCGCCGCGGCGGAATTCCTGATCGCGGAGAAGTACACCTCGCCGCAAAAACTTGCCTGCCAAGGCGGATCCAACGGCGGACTGCTCGTCGCGGCGGTCGTTCTCCAGCGGCCCGACCTGTTTGCCGTGGCAGTCCCGGCCGTGGGTGTACTGGACATGCTACGGTACCACAAGTTCACCATCGGCGCCGCTTGGGCGACCGATTATGGAACCGGTGAGGAAAGCAAAGAGATGTTCGAATCCCTGCTCAAATATTCGCCGCTACACAACGTGAAACACGGCGTGGAATACCCGGCTATTCTTGTCACGACATCGGACCATGACGACCGCGTCGTTCCAGCTCATTCGTTCAAGTTCACGGCCGAAATGCAGGCAAAGACCACGTCGAAGAATCCGGCTTTGATCCGCATTGAAACCAAGGCGGGCCACGGGGCGGGCAAACCGATTTCCAAGGTTATCGACGAATCGACCGATGTCTGGTCGTTCATCATGCACCGCCTTGGAATGAAGCCGGCGTTCAAGTAAATGACCAAGCCCCCAAGTGTCAGCGTGGGGGGAGGAAAGGTCGATTGTCGTTCCGACCTTGTGCTGACGCTTGAGACCGATTTTGTGACAGCGGATTACTTACTCTCCCTCTTGAGGCGGCATCCGGCGGCCTTGGGTGACCACTTGGGATTTTCGAATCCGGTAGGAATCCAACTGTTCACAGGCCAAAATCTGCGACGGCAACGGATAGCAGCGGTTCTGCATCCCCTGCGCCAGCTCGGCCGCCTCCTGTTCACTGTCGGCCAGGACGGCCCAAAGGGCGATGTACGCTTTATCCGTTTCAGGAATTTGAATCCACCGGGCATACGCGGGCGTCTGCGGTTCCAGCGGCTGCAGAAGCACGCAACGATAATATCCCCGTAGCGGCAGGTCTTCTTCGTCCGCTGCGGCGTTTTCTTCCTCGTCCGTATAAAACCAGGCGTCCGGCACCAAGCCGCGTTCGAACAGGAATTGTTCGAATCGGTTTCGGCGAATGTTCGTGTCCGGCAATGTTGCAACGTGCTTCCATAGCGGCCCGCAAGGATCGAATGATGCGCCGAAAAGTCCGGTCAAATCGTTGCTCGCATCGTCCGAGTCCAAAGCGGCTTCAAACGGGGACAGCCAAGACTCGTCGCCGAGTTCGGCGAGCAAAAACGCTTCGAGGAACAGCCGGTCTTTGGGCATGGGACTGTTGCCGAAGTCGATGGCACGCAAAACTTCAAGCGCATCGGCGTAACGCTCCGTGGTAATCAGGGCCCAGATTCGCTGGCCTTCCAAGTACGGGAAACTCGGTTGGTTTTCCGAATAGGCCGAATAATAAAGCAGGAACGATTGCGGCATCTCGTTTTGAAACGCAATTTCCATGGCCTTCCAAAGCATGCCCGGATGGCGTCCGCCGGCGCGGGTATAAAGGTCGATTGCCGCCATGGCGTCTTTGGGTCGGTCCGCCTCGTCATAGAGTTCCGCGAGGGAAACCGTTGCGTATTCGTTCACGCGGTCCAGTTGCGTGGCCCGGGCGAAGAAACGCTGCGCTTCACGGACGTCGCCGAATTCCCTGGCAATCAGGCCGGCGATGGTTGCCACGCCGGTCCGGTTCGGTTCAAGTTCAAATGCCCTCGCGGCCATCCGGGTCAATTCCTCGTCGGTTGGCAATCCCTGGGACGCTGCGTCTTTTTCCACCGCGAGAATCACGCCCCGGAAGAAAAACGCGAGATGCGCCGCCGCCGAAAGCGGTCGCCCGCGGTCGGGCAGCGATTTCAAAAACGCGGTCGTCCAGTTCCATGCCTGTCCCGTTCGCTCCGGCGTTCGAAGGATCAACATCCGTGACAGGGGGCGAGCCAGTGTGAGGAATTCTTCTTCGTCGATCTTTCGGTTTTCCGGTTCAAGAATCGTTTCCGGCGTCAACGCAATGATTCTGGCGTAAATGTCTTCTTCCAATCGGCGAAGTTCGTCCGCCTTGGGAAACGCGATTGGTCCGGCAGCTTGCGACACCGCGTTTTCGTGCATGGCAAGTTCGTTCCAAAGAACGTCGAGGGCCGTGTACCACGCTTCGGCTTCGCGCTCAAGTCGGGATTTATCGGCATCTTCGCGTTTCGGAGGCTGACCCGCGCCCGGTACGAAATCGGCCTGCGTCTTTTCCATGAGCGGCAATTCCAGGTGGAGAAGCGATGCGGACGGCGGCGTTCCCGGCGTGGCAAAGGGGCCCCGATCGATCGGGAACGGAATCGCCGCGGGGTTGAGCACGCACCTGCCTTGAAGCATGGTATCCAAGGCGTAAATCGCGGACCACTGGCAGGCTTTGCTGGCCCGCTTGCGAAGTTCGTCGGCCGGTTCGTCGACCTTTTGACCGGCCAAGAGCATCACGGCGATACGCTGCGTGCGGACGCCGAACCATTCTTCGAGGGCCTGCTGACCGAGCAAAAAGCGCTCGAGATCGACGAGCAGATCCAAGGCTTCGGCGTAATGGCCCTGACAGGCGAGGATGATCGCATCGTTGACGGTTCGAACAAGATCCAGTGCGGGATTTTCGTCCCGGGAAGGAACCTCGGGCACACCATCAGGGAAACCGTGCTCGGCGAGATAGGGGGGCAGTTCGGCTTCCGCGCCCATGAGCCAGAAGAGCCGCTGGGCCAAATAAACGAGTTCAATGGTCGCCTCGGTGGGGTCGTGAAAGGTTGCGGCAAACGGAAACGCGGCGTCCAGGGCCTCGCGGGCCGCCTGGAATTTACCCTGGGCCAGATAAAGCCGGACCAGATCCTTGTAACCGACATAGCGCCGGTCGTCGGCGTTTTCACGGGCTGTCGACGTTGCGCAAAGTCTTGCATAATGTTCACCCATCTCGAAATCTCCCGAGGCCAGGCAGGTATCCACGGCGTATTCCCGGAAACATTCGATGCATTCGAGCTTGCCCGTGCGGCGGCAAACGTGGATTCCATCGTCGACCGCACCGAGCACGACGGGCGAATTGTAACCGTTGCGAGTGCCGGTGTGAATGGCCAGATTATCGTAAGCGCAGGCGGAAACCCAATGGACGGTGTACTCGTAAAAATCCTGGTCGAAGTCATGCTGGAATTTTCGTGCTTTTTCCTCGCTTTCGACCAGGGCGATGATTTCCATCGCGTTATCGGCCCCGATTTCCGGTTCGAAAAGGGCCTGGCAATAATTCGTGATCGAAAAACAGGCGTGGATATAAGGCATGAGCAGATGATGCGTTTTCGCAAACCGCTTCGCCTCGGTCATGGCCTTGAGCGCGGACCGGTTCCGTTGCTGATCGTTGAGGCTGCTGCCTTTGTCGTAAAGTTCCTGGAACTGTTCAAGGAGTTGTTCGGTATCCATTTTTAGGCAATAGGTAATGAGGAGTAAGTAATGGGGAATCAGCAAGGACGAGCCGCAACCTGCTTACAAAACCTCGGCAATTTTTTGCAGGTCGGTTTCGATTTCCTCGCGGGCTTCTTTGGGGAGTTGGGCGCCCGCGGATTGGACACTTTGGAAGACCAAAACCCTCAACACGCCGGCCAAGGGTGAATTCGGGTCGCCGTCCAAGGCCCTGGAAACCAGAGGATGCCGGCGGTTTAGGACAATTTCGTTGCGAGGAAGTTCCTCGCCTTCCAGATGTTTGTCGATCATCCGCTGGAATGACGCGGGAATCGAACCGCCTTTCTTGAGCGTGTCCAGCGTTTTCACCAGATCGTGCCGTTCGTTCAAAAATGCGAAGACGGGCTGGTAACCCTCGCATTGGGCGCTGAAAATCTTCGCGTCGATGGCCTCGAAATACTCATCCCAGTCATCCGGGAGCGGGGCTGCGTCGTGGGCGCCTAAAACCGTTGCGGAAAATCCCTTGGCACCCGGTACCGCGACCCGGCAGTCGATGTCGATCCGCTTTTCGCCGATCACGTCACCGGCCATGTCACACAGCAGCGGTTCCTCGAACATAAGCGTCGCATGCACGCAGGGCGTTTTCAATTCCGCGAAAATCGTTTCAATGGCCGCCTCCTGTCGACGGTCGCCGTGATACCAAATCACGTAATCGGCGTCGTCTTCGAACAACGGATTGGCCGGACTGCGTTCGAGAATTTCGTCGAAGGTGAGTTTCCCGCGGTGGGTCGAAAAGCGGTAGGTTTTTCGCAACAAACGCAACAGACGTTCATTTTCCAAGGCGGAACCGGCTAACGTATACCGATGCCAACCGAGCAGGGCTTCCCAGAGCCCCGGTTTTTTTTCGGCGAGATTCTCGAAATAATCGAACAAAATCTTTTCAATCGCCTCCCGAACTTCCTCGAAGCGTTCATCGCGAACCAGTTCCTCCCTGCTCGCCGTGGGTCGACAATCGGGCAAATCCAAAACGCCCCGGACGAACGGCGCCCACGGCGGCATGAGCCCCTGGATACTCCGGGAAATAATCATTCGTCGGATCGTCGTGGCCACCTTGGCCTGGTCGGAAAAGCCCGGCAGCCGCTGCGGGGAAATGTACAGGGCTCCTTGAATCGTGACCGGCTTTTCGATCCGAATCGGGATCACGCTCAGCGGCGTTTCATGAAACCAGCCTTCGAGAGCCAAAACGAGATCGTCCTCGTCCGCTTCGGGTTCGAACCAGATCGGCCGGGCCAGGTTGACCCGCTGCGAGTGATCGTTCACGAAAATGGGGACGTTGAGAAAATCGGCATACTGGCGAATCGCTTCTTCGAGGGTCTCTTCGGATTCGCCGTAAAAACGCTGACCCTCGCGCAGACGGAGCGTGATCCGGGTACCCGGCGTCTGCTTGTCGCCACGGGAAAGTCGAATAATCGTGCTGTTATCGGCTTCCCAGCGGATCGGAACCGCGTCTTCGCCGTAACGCAGCGAATCGACCGTGATTTCATCGGAGAGGAGGAAGGCGCTGAGGAGCCCGATACCGAACTGGCCGATCAAACCGCTGGAATCGGACGGCTCTCGATTGTTACGGGCTTCACGACGCAAAAGGCCGGTAATTCCAATGCCAAGGGTACCCAGATACTTTTCCGCTTCCTGGGCATTGAGCCCGATTCCGTCGTCTTCGATGACGAGTGTTCCGGCTTCGGTGTTTTGGAAAAAGCGGATCGTGCCCTGAAAATCAAGGTCGAGCATCCTGCGGCGTACGATACTGTCGTGGGCATTCTGGACCAACTCCCGAATGGCCGCACTGGGCTGGCTGTAAAGGGCCGTCCCCATCAAGTCGATGAGGCCCGGCAAGTCGACGGTGAACGGGAAGGTTTTTTCAATGAAGTCGGACATGGAGGTATAGGCGATTCAACCGGAAGGCATCGTCTCCGGCTCGTTTTACGGTTCATTTTTGGACTCGATCAAATACGCTTCGACCGGTAGCGCGAAGGCGTTGTTGAGCGTATCGCCGAGTGTGACGAGCCAGCGCATGGTACCGCGTTGGAAGACGACGTCCTGGTCGAGAATGTCAACCACCGTGGCAACGAAGGAGCCGATGCGGATGGTTTCACCCCGCTTGACCCGAACGAGAGTGCCGTCGGTTTGGACGGAAATCCAGACTTCGGGTTCCCCGTTGACATGGTTTACAGCCGTGAGCTTGGCATAATCGGCCTTGTCCACGCCTCCTTTGGCCGACTGGAGCAGATTCCGATTGGCAATCACCCGGTACGTTTCGAAGCCACCGGAACGCAGTCTCGGATGCACGAACCCGCTTGGCAAATCACTTTTCAGCGGGTAAGGATACTGGGAGCCCGCCGGGGGAACCGCCAAGGCTTCAATGGACATGTTCACGGCGACCAAATCTTCCCGGCCCTCGACGGGAGCGATGGACATTGCCTTGATTTTATGCAGGAACGGTGCGAAAGAAAATTCGTACAGGAACCGGCTCAATTGATCCAGCGAGAATTTCGCCCTCACCCGAAACCGGTAGTACACGGCCAACTGCGTTCGTTGAGGTGCCTGTTCGGTTTCGACTTCCGCGCCTTCGATATCAGTGAATTTCAGGACTTCCCGGAGCCAGTGCTGGTAATTGGCCAGTGCGTCGTTGGGGTTTTGAGGCAACGAACGATAATAGAGGCCGACATGCTGGTTGTAATATTGGTTCATGAACGTCGTGCTTTGCTTGAGCCGCTCGGTTTCCTGGCGGTACTTGGCAATTTCATCGCCGAGTTGGACGCGAGGCTCTCGGTAGAGCGAGCGATAAGCCCAAAAGCCCCCGTAGCCGGCGAAGAAAATCACCAGCAGGGCCAGCATGACAATATTACGAAGGTTGTTCATCGGTTCAAGTGTTCGGAGGACTACGCTTCGAGTCCGCCTTATTTAGAAAATTCCCCGGTTTCGCGATGGCCAGTATACCATTTTGGAAGGCCAATATAAAGAGGCATGTCCACCGACCCCACGTGAAACGCGAAATTTTCCGTATCTTCCCAGCGACAAAACGGGCCCGAGCTAGGGAGGATCATATCCGCCGGGGTTCCACGGGTTACAACGGCAAATACGCCAGATTCCTTTAAACGTTCCCCGGATGGGACCGTACTTTTTAATCGCCTCGATCATATAGGTGCTGCACGACGGTTCAAACCGGCACATGTGCGGCAAAAATGGACTGATGCACTTTTTGTAGAAAAGCACCATCAGGATCAAGGGGAATGCGACGATTCCTGAAACGATTTTGAGCATACGGGACATGAGGCTGTCTCTTACGATATCCGAACCTTCACGCCTTTCGAGGCCAGATATTCCTTCATCTGGCGGATCGTAAACGTACCATAATGAGCGATGGACGCGACCAGCACGGCCGAAGAGTGACCCTGATCCACGGCTTCATAGAGATGCTCCAGTGTGCCCGCCCCGCCTGA
>JBEBTM010000109.1:0-10285 GCA_040393745.1 Thermogutta terrifontis
GGCGGCGTGCTCGGCCTGTTCACCGCGATCCGCCGCCTGCGCGAATAGGAAAAAACGCCGATGATTTTTCTGGCTCCGTTCAGCACGACATTGGACTTGGAAACGCTCCGAAAAGAAACGGGGATCGTTTCGTTGCATAAGCCGGTGTTCCTAGAAACACTGGTCGAAACGGTGGTTTTTTCGCTGTATCCGTCCGACGATTTCCTGCCTTTTTCCCTTCATCCTCATGCCAAAACGGGCGCACGGATTCCCGAACGGATCAAGGATTTGCATATTCTGGTCGCTGAGGACAACAAGATCAACCAGATCGTCATTCGGGAATTGCTCGCTTCGCACGGTTATCGTTGCGATATCGTGGACAACGGCCGGGAAGCGGTCGAGGCGGTGAAAAAACGGAATTACGACCTGGTGCTGATGGACTGCCAGATGCCGGAAGTCGACGGCTATGAAGCGACCCGGATGATCCGGGAACGAGAAAACATCGTCCCCGAATTTTCAATGCGGAAACACCTTCCCATCATCGCCCTGACCGCCCATGCCTCGCAAAGCGATGAAGAAAAATGTCTCCGAGCTGGCATGGATTACTACTGTACCAAGCCGGTCGATCAGAAACGACTTTTCGAACTCATTCGTGACTGTTTCGAGAAAAACCTTAGTACGGTTTCAGGATATTCAAAGAACGCTGGAGACGTCGATTGAAACGCAAACCACATCACAAACTTGGTAGACTGAGACGGGTACCTTTCGAGGAGTCGTCCTCTTTATCTGTACTTTCGTTTAGATATTTCTATTTCAAAATCACATGGGAGTAAAATCATGACCGACGACAAAATCGCAGCAGACGCAAAGATGAACCAGGTACTCGACAAACTGGCTTCGGAAGAGGAGGACATGCTGGAAAGCATGTATCTGACGTTCCATTTGGGGCAGGAAGATTACGGCATCGAAGTCCGTTACGTTACGGAAATCGTGGGCATGCATCGGATCACCGAAGTGCCGGACATGCCGGATTTCGTCAAGGGGGTCGTCAATCTCCGCGGCCAGGTGATTCCGGCAATCGACATGCGGATTCGATTTCACATGGAATCGCGTGTGTATGACGAACGGACCTGTATCGTCGTGGTCAATATCGACGGAATGCATGTCGGGCTGGTCGTCGATACGATCAGTGAAGTCCGCAATATCGAGGAAAACACGATTTCACCCGCGCCGAGCAACAGTCCCGCCTATATCAAGGGAATGGCGAAAATCGGCGATGCGGTCGTGATCCTGCTCGAAGGCAAACGGATTCTCCAGGAACATGAACTGGCATCCCTGTCCTGAGAGGAGAAAGGAATTGAGAATATGATCTTCCAGCTTGCATGGGCGATGACGTTGACATCAATAAAAAAGCGAGCCGTTGAAGGCTCGCTCCGGGGAAAGCAAAATGAGGATCCGGTCGCGATTAGAAACTCCAGGTCACGGCACAGCCGCCCATGAGTTGTTCGCTTTCATCGCCGCCACCGAACGGTTTGAAACCGTCCTTATAGAAAGACCAGTCGTATCGTAATTCCGGACGAATATTCACGTTCGGCAGGACGTTCCAATTCACGGCGAAGGTCAGTTCGTACAGGTCGGTTCCCTGGCCCGCCGTTCCCGGTTGGGCGCCGGTGATCGGGGCGATGTCGCAGAAAGTGCCATGGCCGCTGAGCCATTCGAACCGGAAGCCGGCCGACCATTTTTTGTTGATCGTGCAAATCAGGTGCTGGTTGATACCGTAGCTTTTTTTGGTCAGATTGCCATGATTGACAATGTTGCCGCTCCCGTCGTCACCCATGCTGTCGATCATGTACCCCTGGCTCCATAGACCTTCGATCATGTAGAACCAGCGTTTGTTCAGTTGAGCGGTGTACCGCAGCGACATCGTCGTTTCCTGCTCACGGTAATAAGACCGATTGTAACTCAAGGCGCTTTCCAGCGAACGTTTGTTGTAACCGTTATGCCAGCCCTGGTAGAGCGTATAGGTCAAGGCGTGGTCCTTGTCGATCGTGTAACGAAGCTGCCCGAGAAAAGCGTTGTCGTCGAGCGGGTTTTCCAGACTGTTGTGATACCCGGCCGTCCAGCCGCCGAGAATCGTCCACTTGTCGTTGACCTTGTATTCGGCAATCGCTCCCTGGTGGGTCAAAGGACCGTTGTAGCAGAGATAAGCGTGCGAATAGAAGAACGAGGCGGGACCGGGCACGGCTTCATGGCACATGAGGGTCGCAAACTTACCGACCCGCAAGGTCAAATCCTTGTAGCCGAGTTCGGCGTAAAGCTGCACGAAAGCGTCGTAGTAGTCGCCGCTGCCCCATCCGAAATCGAAGGTCTGGTCGCCGAAACATTGGGCGTACTTGGCATCGGTTCCGAACATGAAATCGGCTTGAAACCCCCAATCCCAACCGTGCCGGGTATCCTTTGCCTTGGTCATGCCGAACCAAAGCTGGTTGACTTTCATGTCGGCCGGCTGCGCAAAGCCCAGGATGTACGAGTTACCGGCCATCGGACTCAGGTTTCGTGAAGCGGGACCGGGCGAATCGGTGTAGATGTTTTTGTTGCCGTGGTTGTTGACGTTGATGCCCGCCTGAATCCATCCGTAGAACTTGACCGAATCGAAGAAGCCTTTCTTCTTGCATCCCGCCTTGCCGAAAATATTGTCGTACGGGTCGCAAGGACCGCAAAGCACTTCCTCGCAAGGCAGGCACATCGCGGATTCACACGGATCGCAAACGGCAACGTCGCATGGCTCGCAAAACGTCGGATTTCCGAAAGCGGCAGATTGGACGAGCGCGCACATGAACAACGCAACGATTTCTCGTCGGTAACGCATCTGGTTCTCCTTTCAGGTGCATTTCCAGGAAACGTGTTGCGCATGACCCCATGACATTGCATGGGAACACATAAGGAAATGTCAAATAAAAAAAGTAAAGGTTATTTTGACATCATGAAAACGGTTAAGTACAAATCTGCTATCAAAACCCATTTGTCGATTTTTCGTCATAACCGGCTGATGAATCCATCAAAACCGGCGCGGTCGACAAAGTTAACGAAATGGAGATATTTTTCTTATTTTTCCCAGATCAGCTTCTGCCATTGGAGAAGAATCGCCGGTATCAATCAGCCTTACCATGATGATGACCTGATCAAATAAGCAAGAACGAGCAAAGCTCTGCAAAACCCTTACGGCGTCTTGCAGAGCTTTTCCAACGGGCCGTCACCCTGAATAAAACTACCGGGCGGCAGTTTTGCTCTTCCGCGTGGCTTCGGTTTGAGTCACCGCGACTTTTTTCCAATCGCCCGTCGCGGGGATCGTCAGCGTCAATTTGCCATCGGCCTGCGTGATGGTCGCTGTCAGATGGCGAACGCTTCGCTCAAGGTGTTCCGACGTAATTTCACGGTGCTTCTCCTTCAGGACGATTTCCAGTTTATCCCGATTGAGGACACCGATTCCCGAATATCGGACATCTTTCTCGTCCCGTTTCTTGCTTAAGAAACCTTCCGTTTCGGTGCGTCTCTCCTCGAAGAAACCGATTTCAAAAAGTCCCTTCTTATCGTAATCGATGTCCACGACGATGGGCGTCGTGCCTTCGGTACCGTGAAAAACTCCCGGAAGCGATCGCTCGAAGGCGAATTGCTTATCGGGATATTTTTCCGAATTCGCGGCGGACGCCTTAACGCCGTCGATCTTGACGACCTCGATTTTGTCTCGCTTATCGCTTTTCGGAATCGTCAGCGTGATTTTCTCACCTTCTTTGAAGATGGCGGCGGTCGATTTCCGGATTTTCCATTTGAGATGCTCTTTTTCGGTACCGTCGAATTTTTCCGAAAGTGCGATTTCCAATGTGTCGTCTTTCAAGGTCGCTGTACCGACGTAGCGGTCGTCTTCTTTTTCCTTGTGCCCCCGCCCCGGCAAGCCTTCCTCGAAAACCGTGACGGTATAACCCCCGCTTGCACCGGGACCAAGTTCGATGCCGATCCGGTCGTCGCCATCGAATCCCAGGTACTCGCCGATCAATTGATCGTGAAAGGACTTTTCCTTCTTCACGCCGCTTTCCTGTGCAACGAGAGAACTCACGGTAATCAGAAGGATCGAAAGAATCGTGACCCAATCGGACACCCTGCTGCGATGATGTTTATTGAACATGATCTGCCTCCTGTATAATGATTTTTTACATCGTTCACTATTCACGACTCGATTGTCGCTATTCATTTACTGCTTCTTGACCTCGATTTTCCTCGGCTTGACCGCGTCCGATTTCGGGAGATGGACGGTCAAAACGCCGTTGGTCAATTTGGCCGAAATGTCCTCGGACTTGACGGAATCGCCGACGCGGAAGGTCCGGTAGAAATCCATCGATTCATACTGCTTGAAACGATAATTCTTTTCCTTCTTCTCCTCCCGCTTCTCCGCCTTGCCGCAGATGCTCAATTCGCCGTTCTGAAATTCGACATGAATGTCTTTTTCTTCGATGCCGGGCATGTCGGCCTCGATGACGAATTCGTTTTCTTTTTCGCTGATATCGATGCTCGGCATGCGAAAGCGTTCCGGCTGCCGAACCGCCAGATCCTTCGGTTTTGATTTCACAAGCTGATTCATTTTCAGGCTCCTTATTTTAAGTGATGAATTTGTTCGAATAATTCGTCGCCTGCTTTCTGTAAAAACACAGGCGCTTATTTCTTCACGTCGACCGCGATCTTCTTGACTTGGACCGGTTCCGGTTTGCGAAGTTTGACGCAAAGGATGCCGTTCTTGATGTTCGCTTCCACGTCCTTGGGGGCGGATTCCATCGGCAGATTGATCGTTCGAACCATGCTTTCGCTGCACCGTTCGCGGCGAAGGTAGCGTTTGTCGTCTTTCGACTTTTCGTCCTTCGATTCTTCATGCTCGATTTTGACCGTCAATTCCGTCCCGATCAGGGAGACGTCGACTTCTTCCGGCTTGACGCCCGGCACTTCCATTTCGACGTAATACGCCTCGTCGTCTTCATGGACGTTCGTCATGAGTTCGCCCGAACAAAACGAATTGAACGGGCCGTCCAGGCCGTCCAGCGGCATGGCAAGCAAGCGATTCAGGCTCCGAAACATGTCATAAGGCGCCGGAGGATACGCCTGTTCTGAAAGTAAGTACATGGTTTTCTCCTCATGTAAAAGATGAAACGGATTGAAAAAACGGACGTTTATGTTATTGGCCGATCAATGATTTGACATCGCCGCGAATTTCGTCCGGTAATTTGTCGACACTCTCGGCGTCCCAGCTTTTTTCATCCACATCCTTGCCGTTGCGGGTTTTTCGAGTAACGTGAACGGTAGTCTTTCCATCCTTGTCTGTTTTGGAAGTAAACTCGATCCGCTTCGATTCCGCCTCGCCGAACGCATCGTTTTCCTCGAAATATTCAATGTTTTCGTTGTCGAGGCCGCCCTGCATTCGCCGGAAAAAGTTTTCCATTTCACGGATCGTCATTTCCGGTGGAAAACGCATCGCCTGGTATCGTGACGACGCGGACGGTTGGCCCAAGAGAAGATCCTGGCCTTGTGACGTTGTCGGCCGCGGGCGCTCCTCCGGCGTGACGCTGATTTCCTGCTTCTTGCCGCCACGCACGACTTCCAGCTTTTGCGGCGTTTCCTTCGTCTTGGAAATCGTTTCAATTAAGTCGCCCAAGTGTCGGATTTTTTTGCCCGAACAACTCAGGAGCACGTCGCCGCGTTTGATACCGGCTTTCGCGGCCGGGCCGTCTTTGATGACTTCTTCCACGACGACAAGTCCCTGATCTGCTTCCGGTGCGTCGAACTGTGAAAGTAACACTTCGGGGACCGGTGCGATACGAACGCCGATCCAATAAGACTTTTCAGTCTTCGTTTCCTTTTTTTGCTCGTTTTTTGCCTTCGTATCGACCGGTGTCGTATCGGCATACACGGCCTGCGGCAAAATCATCAGCCCCAAGATCAAGAGTTGCAACGGTTTCATTTTTTCTCCTTTTGAAAGGGGGAATGGGTCATCGGGAATCGATTGAAATGAACGATCATCTCGAAAACTCGATTGCCGATGTCGTATTATCGTTGCCAAATCATATCGGTCACGGAAAAATTATGAACGAAAAAACAATCGAAATAAAACACAACGTGAAAATTCGTTAAAGGTTACGGCGTATTTAACTCCGTACAAAAAACAACCGGACACTTGGCCGGTTCATAACGACTTACTTCACCAAACCGAAAAGGAATCGGGCTAAAAGTCCCAACCAAGAGAAAACGAGGGTGACAATGACCCAAATGATTCGTGTCTTCGGCGGATCGGAAAACACGAAAAGATAAACCAGGACCGGCAAAAGCCACGCCAAAACAGCGATAATCGACGTCATGTTAAAACCCTTTCAAAGTAAATGTGATACGACATTGTCCAACGACCGACCGAAGAACCGTTTCAATCGGGTTTGTTCGTTTTATGGGGACGCATGTGCCATTGGCCGGGGACGACCTCTCCTTCCGCATTCCAACCGATCGGTCGATGCCCGGACTGATCGAACAACAGGCGAAGCATCCGGATTTCCCAATAGCGGGCCAGATGTTCGTCCTCCAGTGCGATGGGTGCCGTAACCGGCATCGGCGAATCATCGGTAAGATTGATCATGGCAGTCCGGCCTCATGATTTCTTAACGGACAGGGCTTCCCGCGAAAGGCAGGGAGCCGTCCAACTCACTCTCTCTTAACGGGTGTCGATCGCACAGGTCGTCACAGGGGCACAGCCGGGGAGTATCCCAGTGACCGTCGAGAAAAATTTCCAGACCGACTATGGGAGGAAAATCGAAGTTTTCCAAAGGGACCGTGACGCCCCGTTCCTCGTCGATGGAACATACGGCAACACCGTTGCAGAGGAATTCGATTTTGGCGTTGGGGCGCGGATTCATGGGATCACCTCTTGAAATGGAAAAGAAGATGACTTTATCCGTAACACAATTCAGCATGGCTGAACCGCGCCGTTTCCCGTTCCCGCGTTTCATCGTCCGTGTCGTCATAGCGTTCCCCGACCGATGTTGCCTGGAGGCTGAATTCTTCCCGATCCAAAAACAAATCGCAGGGAATCGCCTCCCGGCGTATCTTATTATCGATGCAACATTGTCCCCAACGGGCAAGCGGGGCGAGACGCAAAACACCGAATCGTTCATCCCATGACAGGATCGGCATTTCGCGGAGCGCCGCATCCTGATCCCGCCTGGCGGCGACGATCCACAGGGGATACCGGCGAATCGTCGATTCGTTTCGTTTGCAGCAATGCTCCACATGAAAACGCGCCCATAATCCGGCGCTGGCGGCACGACCGTCGAAGGTTTTCTGTTGCATTTCTTTCGTCGAAAGCGGCGTCCATCGTTCCGGCAGGAGAAGATGATGGATCAGGTCGACGACCGGAAGCAAAAAAGAAAGTTTTTCAAAAAGGGAACACAGGACGGCATCGCCCTCGTCCCATGAAGACGCAAAGGCGACCCCGTCGCCATAGCTGTCGATAGCCCAGGACAAAATGCTTTTCGAACTTTGTTTTTCAAGTTCGGGTTGCCAAAAGTCGATGAATTGTTGAATTTGTGCGTCCGGCCTGATCGGCTCAAACAGGGGAGTCGGCAAATTTCTCATGACGGTCGGATCCTTATAAAAGTACAATAAATATGAAAACGATTGCATGGAATCGTAACAGCCGCCATGCCTGTTTTAATCCAACATGGGTGGAACGGGCAGATTCAACAGGGAAATCATGGTTTTCACCGTATTTTTGACGATGAATTTATTTAGCTCCTCTTCGGTGTCACGATCGAGAGACTGAACTGCCAACCATTGGGATCGTGATTTTTGTTCATGATTTAACGCCGGCAGGATCGGGAGCTTGCGACCATCATGCGGGTTACTCAAAGAGAGCGGAAGCTCCGTTGCGTTCCCATCGCGATGGGCGATATGGCGCTCGAAGTGATTCTCGATAAAGCCATCGGCCAGGAAATAATAAAGAGCTTGCGTGTAGGGAAGATGCGACCAGTAGAGTGCTTCGATTCGAGGACCGTCGGGGCGGAGACGATAATAAAACTCGAGCATTTTCTCCGCTTCCTGGTTCAGTTCCGTTTCCATCAGACGCCAAAAGATCGGAGAACGGTCCAGCAGTTCCCGATGGATCAGCTTGCGTTTCCATTCTTCGGGGATAAAGGCATGCCGATAAAAGAAACTGAAAACGACCCGCTGGATCGCGTAGGCTTTCCCCTCCGGCGTATCGAAGATCGACGGTTCCCGTTGAAGAAGTACGTCGTAGGTCAATACATTATCCAGATCGTAGAGTTTATGAAAGACCTGGGTATACAGTTCTTTTTTGTCGCGATAATGATACTGAACGGTTCGATGCCGGACATGAACCGCCGCGGCAATTTGACGTGCGCTAACTCCCTTGTATCCGTGTTCCGCAAAAAGCAGACAGGCTTGTTCGAAGATACGATCTTTGGTGGAAGAAGAGCGACGCATTAGAAGCGGATCACAAAATAGAAAAATAAACTGAACACAGGCAGTAAATTGCCCTTTTTATACTGGCCAAATACATATTATCGGCCAGCTTTATAGAAATATATACACGTTGATGGCTAATGTCAATTCTTTTTTAAGAAAAATTAAAAATAATTGTAACTACTGTAATTATATAGATTTACAGAGTTCTGACAGCGATTGGTGCGATTTTCCCGAAAAAACATAACTCCTGTGACAGCGGCTGATTGAATTTCATTCGATCTAAATATCATATCTTATTTATAACAAACAAGTTATGAAATAATTTGCCAAACATGCCTGTCCTTGTGGAAGCCGCTTTTTTCAGTGAAATCGTCCATCATTCCGAAAAAGGTGCCGAACAGGGACATTTGGACGCGGGACGAAAAAACCGATAAAATGAACGACGAACAAAAACTTAATCTCAATCGAATGAGAGGCTAGTAATGAGTCCCAGAGTCCCTAGTGGCAGGAAACGTATTTTGAAGGAGGCCGGTCTTCTCTTCGCCGAGCATGGTTATGACAATGTCAGTACCCGCCAAATCGCGGACCAGGCCAAGGTCCGGCATGGCAGCATTTATTATCATTTTGAAAATAAAGAGAATCTCTATAGCCTTGTGTTCCGGGAAGTCTACGATCTGGACAATGCGTTGACTTACAAGGTTCTCCAGCAGCAGGAACCGTTGATTTTCGACACGGAAGAGGGAAAAGCCTATGCGATCCAGCGTGTCGTGTTCGATTATTTCCATCGACACGTTTTCATTACCGAAGAATGGAAACGAAAGCTGGTCTATCGGGAAATGCTCCAGCCGTCCTCCATCTTTCGTTCCTACGTGGAAAAAAAACTGAAAGAGGAAACCGATAACATGACGGAATTCTTTTACAAGTTATGCCCGGAGGGAACGGCTGCCGACGCTTATTTCTGGACCCAGTTACCCTGTGCGGAAGCCCTCTATTTTTTTATGACGCTGGAATTCGTGGAGAACCAGTTCGACAAGGATTTCATCGAGGAAGTGAATAAAACGATCATCAAACGCACCGCGACACTGATGATCCTGTTCATGGGCTTCCCTCTCCCTCCGATGTTGGAAAAATAAGCCGTACGGTCATGCCCGTCCTCTCGACACCGGCTCTTGGATTGGATAAAATCATGCCAATTGAACGGTCCATTGCCGCTTCCGCCGAAATCCGTACCGACTTCGAATTGAGAGCAAGAGGGGAAAGTCGCGAGTTCATGGCTTTGAGACAAATGGGACGTCGAGGGTTTGAGTTCATCTTTATCCTTTGAAACTCCTGCCGAACGGAAAAACGGTTTCATTCGTTTGGAAAACGCTCTTCTCTTCAAGGAAATTTCAAGTTTATTTCCTGTGTACGTGTGCGCCATTCAAAAAATTGTCGGAGGAATCCATCATGGATTGTTCAAAAAGTGTTCTCGCTCGATTGAGCGAAACGAGTCTGATCGTTCTTCCCCCGGATTTATCGGCGGAAGAATCGAACGATTGTTATCAGCGGCTGGTCGAATTCGCCGATCGCGCCAATACCGATGTGGAATTGTTGCGGGCCGACCTTCATTTGGCCGATGCTGAACGGATCGAAAAACGTGTTTCAATGATCAAAGCCAAACTGCATGCCATCCACGCGATCAAGTTGGAAAACGAATGCGATTACTTCCTGCAACACCTTCGGCTCCGTGGGGCCGAAAACAGCCTGATCCACTCCGAAAAGCTCGTTTCTCATTTACTGGAATTGTCGATCGGCA
>JBEBTM010000110.1:0-10284 GCA_040393745.1 Thermogutta terrifontis
GGCGGCTTCTTTTTTCGGGTAGTTCGCCTTCGTTTCCAAGGCCGATTCCAGGAACAGGATCGCCTCGTCTTTTCGATTGCTACGTGAGAAGATCACAGCCAAGTAGTAAGCGCCGGGCGAGTTCAAATCGTGGGCGTCGAAAAGACGCAACAGGATTTTTTCGGCCTCGTCCAACGAATTGACGTTGATCAGCACCCAGGCCAACGTGGTCTGCGCGTCGGTTGAACGGGGATTCTCGTCTGCATTCTTTTTCGCCACCGCAAAGGCTCGGCGAAGCTGACGGGGATCTTTCTGCTCGGAAAGCGCCAGTGCGAGTCCCGTCATCGCCCGGGAATCGTCCGGCGAGGATTCGGTCACCCGCATGAACTGTTCCTCGGCTAATTCGAATTCCCGTGAGTAAAGATGGACGATGCCCATCATGATCGCGGCGTCGACGGAATCCGGCGCGATTTTTTGAGCCTTTTCGACAAGTTCCCGAACCCGGCTCAGTGGCGACCAGTTCAGTTCCAATTCCGCTGCGGCGAGCAACACCCGAGGGGCGTCCCCCTGTTTTTCCAATGCCTGGGCGATGTATTTCGCCGCATCTTCGCTGTTGCCTTCATCTTCGGACAATTGGGCCAAGAGCACCAGGGCGGGCATCCGGGTCGCGTCTTTCGCCTCAGCGTCATTGAGCGTCCGGACGGCGGCGTCTTTTTGACCGGCCCGGTATTGAATCAGGCCGAGACGATGGAGATGCTCCGCGTTTTCCGGTTCCATTTGCCGGAGTTTGTCTAAATGCCCGATGGCTTCGGTCCAGCGTTGCTTTCGCTGGGCAACGCCGCTGAACAGAACTTCCGCCTTGACGAGCATGTCTTTTTTCCGTGCGGAATTTTCGTCGAGTTTGTCGGCCCGCTCCTTGGCATGGCGGGTCAGCATCGAACATTCGAGATACCGGTTCTCGCCCATCGCAATTTCCGCGAGCAGGAGGAAGGCTTCGGGGTCGTTTGGAAAATCCTCGGCCGTTTTTTCAAGCCAAAACCGCATTTTCTCGAACCCGGTGAATTCGAAACTCGGCGCGAGAAACGCCATGGCCGCATCAATGCCGCCGGGTCGGGCCTGGGGGCGTTTTTTACGGTCCTCGGCGAAGAACCGTTCGGCTGCGGGAACATCGCCGTCCAGGGCGGCGTGAATTCCGGCGGAAAGCTCGGGATTCTCCGGCGGTACCGCCGAAACGAGACGTCCCTGCTGCGCGGGGCCGAAGGCCGCTGAAATAGTCGCGATAAAGAACCAGAACAGGGTCGGGAGCCAATGCTTCGAGAAAATATTCATGGGATTCGGAACTGGGAAAGAGGGGTCATGGGATCGTTCATGCCATGAACGGCGAATAACGAATATTGTATAGCAAAAAAAGCAAAAGAAAATCGTGGTTTTCGGCTGGAAAATCGAGGCGTCGCCCTTCCCGCTTGAGCCTTATTCCGTTTCAACAAGAATGATAAATTGGCCGGTGACATAATCGGTGGCGGGACGTTCCATCGGGATTGCCGACGGGACAAATGCCGATGCCGCAACTCGCACCGTCGATGAGATTTCGTTGATAAGAAAAATACACGCCCGGAAATCAATTTGGGCGAAACCGATCCATGAATGATACAGCATTATGTGAGCTTTGGAAGAGCTTTTTTCAGGTTTAATGGCAGATGGAGTCATTTCGAACGCCGTGCGTTTGGATTCCAATCGTTTTTGCCTCGTGATTCTCTCTCCGAAATCGCTTGTTTAAGGATTAGTGAGCGTAAATTTTACCAAGGAATTTACCAATGCGTTCTGGACCTTCCTGTTTGTAAAGGTTATAATCGACATGCAACCGGAGGACGCGGCGTGAGGCGATACCCCATCGTGCGTCCCCGTTGGGACGGATATTCCGATCGCTTCGATACGATTCCGCCCCGAATCCGCAAACGCTCCCCAGTGACGATGAACAGTGGAAATACAGCAGGATTCACGATCGCACCTACGAGGCCGTTTCACGCCATGGCGAAACCGGCCGGGCCGGGGTGCAATCTGGATTGCGACTATTGTTTCTACCGTGAAAAGACGGCGCTTTATCCGGCGGGAAATCGATTCCGTATGACGGATGAAGTCCTCGAAGCCTATGTGCGGAACTACATCGCTTCGATCCGGGAACAGGACGAAGTCGCTTTTACCTGGCAAGGCGGGGAGCCGACGCTGATGGGTCTCGATTTCTTCCGGCGAGCGGTCGAGTTACAAAAACATTATGGAGCCGGCCGGAACATCAGCAACAGCTTCCAGACCAATGGGATTCTTCTCGACGAAACTTGGTGCGATTTTTTGCGCAAAAACGGTTTCCTGGTCGGCCTGTCACTGGACGGCCCTGAAGAGATTCACGACCAATACCGGCGCACTCTCGGCGGCGATCCCTGTCATGGCTCGGCCATGCGTGCATTACGGCTGCTTCAACAACATAGCGTGCAGTACAATGTCCTTGCCACGGTCACCCGGCATAGTTCGCGATTTCCTCTGCAAGTGTACGAATTCCTGCGTGAGACGGGAGTGCGTTTCATGCAGTTCCTTCCCGTGGTTGAACGTCTTCCAAGTGGCGCGGATGCCGAAAGCGGTCTTCGGCTTGGCAGTCCGGATGGACAAGGAGAAGAAAATGTCGTTACAGAATGGTCGGTTCAACCGAAAGAATACGGCCTGTTCCTGACCGCCATTTTCGATCAATGGGTGAAACGTGACGTGGGCGAAACGTTCGTCATGAATTTCGAATGGGCGCTGGCGAATTTCACCGGGAATCCGGGAGCGGTCTGTCATCACCAACCCACCTGCGGTCGATCGGTCATCGTGGAGCATAACGGCGACGTCTATGGATGCGACCATTATGTTTACCCCCAATACCGGCTCGGAAATCTCGTCAATGAGCCTTTATCGACGATGGTGGATTCCCCGCATCAAGAGCAATTCGGGCGTGACAAATTCGCCGACCTTTCCGAGCAATGCCGAAACTGCAAGGTCGTGAAAGGCTGCTGGGGCGGTTGCCCCAAGCATCGTTTCATCCGTACGGAAAACGGAGGGCCGGACCTGAACTATCTGTGCGAGGGATTCCGGCACTTTTTCAGCCACACGGCTCCCTATCTCAAGGTCATGGCAACCCTGCTGGCAAGCGGCCGACCGGCAAGCGATATCGTCGGTTCCATCGTGCTCGTCAAAGAAGTGAATCAATGAATTCGGTAAATGAATTGGCTGCAAAATAACAATGCGAATAGTCAGGTCGAGGATGCCAGCTTCATCCGTCATGTCACAAAATAGATGTTGTGTAAAAGTCTCCTTGACTACACTGTATCTCGTTTGTGTTCAATCCAATT
The DNA here is from genome assembly GCA_040393745.1 of Thermogutta terrifontis. Lineage (GTDB taxonomy): Bacteria > Planctomycetota > Planctomycetia > Pirellulales > Thermoguttaceae > WRKP01. The sequence continues at coordinate 3,360 of JBEBTM010000110.1, forward strand.
CCCATCAGAATCAAGCATATACCCGGCCGCTTTCAATGCAACCTCAAATTTTTCTTTGAGAGTTTTGCTTTTGTCACGCATACATCTCGCAGCAAAATCGGCGGGTGAACTATAATAAAATTTGTCAACATCCATTTTCAAAAACGGATCTGCACCTGCCTTCAACAAGGTGGTAAAACACTCTCTTTGGTTATCTTCGAAACTGACTACAGCTGCATATAGAGGTGTAGATCCATTATTATTGATGTTATCGACCAATGCCCCGTCTTTAATCAATGGTTCTATACCTTCGGGAACACTACGTTGAGCGACAAGCCATAAAACAGTATTTCCGTCAACATCACGATGATTGATGCCTGCACCTTGCTCCAGGAAGAATGGGACAGCATCAACTATAGGCTTACGATATCTTGGCGTGCTGTATCGATTAAGCTTTGATAAAAGAGCCCAGAGTATTGTTTGTCCATAAGTATCGACTGTGTGCATATCGATTTTTCTTTTCTCAAGCACGGCTATGACATCTTGATAGGATTTTTTACGGATGTATTTATAAATTTCATCCATCGCCTCGCACATTTTGCTTGCCGATATTTTTTTCAAAGCCATATAATCATTTGTTGTTAATTGCTGTGATTTCCATCGACAGTAAAGTTGTAGACCTTGATACCTTCCAGTAATTTTACATGTTCGCAATCAACGAGCGCTGGGAATTCACCGTTTGCCCCGAAGAATTACTTACTTGGAAATAAAACCGGGACCACAGGTCCCGGCTCGTTGTCGGAAAGTTTTCGGGGGTTCCCTCAAAACCCGACTTGGATCTTACCCGGATACTTTTTGAGAATTTCCTCGTAAACGCCCACCTCCGTTTGGAACGGGACGCCCATGGGAATATGGCGGACCCCGATGGAATCGTCCTCTTGAGGATTCGTGTACAGGTTGAACATCAAGGAACCAGCCGTTTGCTGAATGCCGCCGGTGAATCCACCCTGGTAACCAGTTTTGGTCGCCGCGAAGGGATCCTGGAACATCAAAAAATATTTGAACTCATCCATACGGACGGCAGACAGCTTGTCGTTCCAAAAATAAAAGACCGACTTGCGGTTCGACTGACCCTTGTTCGCCAAGAGAAAAGAGGCTTGGTCGACGCCGTCGATGAAAGTCTTTTCCGGAACGAGCTTCGCAAGTTCGGCGCCCGGTTTGCCGGCAAGTGAAAGGCAAGTCGGCATCAGGTCGGCCAGTTCGAAGAGGCCGTCCGACTTTCCGGGTTCGATCATTCCCTTCCAATAAGCGAAGGTGGGAACCCGAACTCCGCCTTCCCAGGTCGAACCTTTCGCGCCACGGAACGCGGTTCGTCCATGCGGAGGAACCTCGGCCTCGGGACCGTTATCGGACGAAAAGATGATGATCGTGTTTTCCAGCTGTCCGGTTTCTTTGAGAGCCTTGTACAGCGTGGCGAAAATGTCGTTCATTTCCACCATGGTGTCCGAATAGCTCGTTCGGGCAGGGGAACGTCCGGCATATTTTTCGTTCGGATAATTGTCGAAATGACAGCCGCGCGTACCGTAATAGAGGAAAAACGGCTTGTCCGACTTGGCCATCTTATTGATGAACTCGACGCCGTATTGCATCCATCGCTGGTCCAGATCTTCCATGTACTTCGGCGTGATGTCGGCAATCGTTTCCAGTTTGCCTCCCTTAACGGCATGCACGTCACCCTTGCTGAAGGGGAGATTCTTGATGTATTCGTAACGAGAGGGACTCAGGGCGACTTCGGGATTGAAATTCGGGTCGCGCCACTCGGTGTACATGTCCGAAACGGAGCAGAAACCACGGAAATCGTCGAATCCGACGTTCTGCGGCTGCGATCCTTCGTTTTCCCCGATATGCCATTTGCCGATGGCCTGCGTCACGTATCCTTGATCGCTCATGAGCTGAGGAAGCGTCGTCGCGTCCTCAAGGCCGCCGGGCATGCCGTACATCGGCGGTATGAGAATGCCGTGATGCACGGGATACTGGCCAGTCATGATCGTGGCCCGGGTCGGGGAGCTGCTGGGCTGGGAGTAGGCTGAAGTCAGGATAAGCCCTTGACTGGCAATAGCGTCGATGTCCGGAGTCGGATTGCCGACGGAAATGCCGCCGCCGTTGAAGCCGACGTCCATCCAACCGACATCGTCCATCAAGAAAATCAGCACGTTCGGTTTTTTACCGGTCCGTTTTTCCAAATCGGCTAGTTTTTGTCGCGCTTCCTTGTCCTGATCCATGTGGACGATGACCGGCATCATGTTGTCGGCGACCGTGGTCGTCTTGTGAACCAGGTATTGATTGGGATGGTCGTATCCGGCAAAACCGTCGCGTTTGATCGGTTCACGCGGCGTCTCCGAAGACTGTTGCGCATCGGCGGCACCGGATAGGAAAGGAAGCACGGCAGCGGCCATGAACGACATAGCCGCCTTGGAAAAGATGGTTCGTTTCATAAAACAGTCTCCTTTAATCGAGGATGGAGTGGACGAAAAAACAATGCGAATAAACATCAAAAATGCTTGGGATTCTATTGCTTATGCAAATCGCTCGGCTTCCATGTTTGATCGAAAAACGGCTTGGTCGGACCGTAGAGCCGCAGGATCACGAAAAAACCCTTTTCAGGAACCGTCTTGATCCAGTTCTTGCCGTCACCGGGCGATTTCGGACCAAGGTACACATCAAAACTGCCGTCGTCGTTTGGAATGGGTTTGTCCATCGTGTTGATCGACGAATACAGTTCCCCGTTGTCGAGCAGTGTCGCTTCCATTGAATCGTAAGCCGTCACCGACCAGAAAATCGCTGCCGGAACGTCTTTCGGCAAATGGAGTTTGTAGGTATTCGAACCGGACAAAAATTTGCCGTCCGCGTCGACAAACGTGCATGGATACTTCGCGCCGACCTTTTCCATCGTGATCGCCATGCCGGGGCTCGTCGAGATCGCGTTCGTGAAGAAACCGGTTCGCGGGTCGATGTAATTGAACGAATCCGCCGTGAATGTCGCGTTGCCGGGGAAGGCGTTCAACCAACGACGATCTTTATACCAGACGCTTTTCTCCTCGATTTCCTGCGGCGTGTAGGAAACGACCAAACCGTACTTCGCCGCCGTTTTCGCGGCTTGATCGAGTAGCTTTGCCTGTTTTTCTGTCGGCTTGAACGGCATGCCTTTAATGATTCCGATCGCCGCCAACATACCGCGCAGCTCCATGTCCTGCGGGTCGACGAATTCATGTTCGATAATGCGGTGAATCATTTCGAAGGCTTTGTCGTTCTTTGGAATCGACATGTCGGTCTCGACCACGGAGGCGTTCGGAAACTGCATCGGCTTGGCGGACGCTTCCTTACCAAGCGGGTAAATCTTCGTCTTCTCCATGTTCTTCACGGGAACGTCGAGTTGCTTCGGATCATGGAAGAACCCCCGCCAGAGGACGAACACATTGTAGGTTTTCGAGCGATAAATGAAATATTCGTCCAAATTTTCACCCAATGACGGCGTCCAATCCGGAGGAACGATCAGATATTTTCCTCCTTTTCCTTTATCGGGTCCGGGAAGACCGATGTCGCCGGTCCACATTTTGCCGTCGATCGGTTTTTCCGTACTGATCGGTCGCTGGAACCAGTCATCGAAGACTCCCTGCATGCCCGGCGGCGCTTCGACGACCATCGGGCCGTCCTTTTTCGTGTCAAGGAAGGCAATGCCGTAGATCACGTCGGAATTCGGCGTGAGCATTTTCGTTCTGGAATTGAGACGGTCCTTCCAGATGACCATGACGTTGTACCCTTCGCCGAAGGTTGTCGCGAAACACTCTTTCATGGCCTGCATGTTCATCGCGGAAAGCGTCCAGATGTAAGCCTGGACTCCGCGTTGAAAGAAGAGTTCGTCCTTCAGTTTGGCGACGTCTTCCTGCGAAGGATAGCCGTGCGTAAACGGCGTGTCGGCCAAGGATTCGTAGCGTGTTTCCTGGGTCGAAGCTGTTGTGACACAAAACAGTAACGTAAAAACGATGAAAAAACGGCAAATGCTCATGGTTGGTTTTCTCCTTTTCGCAGGCTTTTAAAAGACCATGTAAATACCGGTAATTATTCCGCGTCTTCTCCCAAAAGCAGACGTCGCGCGAATGCCGGGTTCGGGGATCCGAAGGAAAGCAATTTATCATGGAAGGATTTCAGGTTGAACGCCGCACCCTCCTTCTTCTCGTAGACGGTGCGTATTTCAGACATTTCCTGATATCCGACGAAATAGGTCGAAAGCTGCGTCGAGGAAAGTTGGGCTCGCGTCCATTTCAGGGCCGCTTCGCGTTCCTCTTGGAATCCCTGCTCGACCATGAGCCGCATCGCTTCGTCGCGTTCCATGCCGTCACAGTGAATCGCCTGGTCGATGATTGCGTTGGTGATCGCCCGGACGTACCATTTCAACTGGATCAGCCTCATCCGGGGATCGTCGTCCAAAAATCCCTGATCGACCATGAGCCGTTCCGAGTAGACGGCCCAGCCTTCGATGAATGTGCCGGAGGCGAGCAGACCACGCAGCTTCCCCGGATACCGGCTCGCATGGGCTAATTGCACAAAATGTCCCGGCATCGCTTCATGGATCGTCAGGTCGCGGATCGAGAACGGATTATATTCACGCAAAAACGAGCGGACCTGTTTGTCGGTCCAGTCGTCAGGGATCGGCGAAATCGCGTAAAACGTTTTCTGTCCCACGTCGAGCGCTCCCGGCGAGTCACAGTAGGCAACGGAAAAGCCTCGCTCGAATTCCGGCATCAAGATGATCTCGACCGGGTCAGGCGGTAAAGTCAGCAGGTCTTTTGTTCGGACAAAATCCGTTGTTTCCCGCAGCGTTTCCTTGGCGAAGTCGACCAGTTGGTCCCGCGGTGTCAGGTCCCGACACGCAATGTCAATCGCCGAACGGATGATCGCTTGCTTGAAGTGATGAAGCCCGGGCGGATCATGAGGATTTGCCATGGCAAAAGCCGATGGAGGCGTGACATCGTCATAAAACACCGTCCAAGGGTGTTCCTCTTTGTAAATCTTTTTCGCGACCTCATACATTTCGTTGCGCATGAGCCGGAGTTCTTCTTCAGCGAGTTTTTTGATTTCCTCCCGCGACATGTCCGTGCCGAGCGAGAAGCGGAGTTTCTTGTCGAAGAGTTCTTTGCCGATACGGAATTCCCCTTTGGCGTTTGGGACAAGTTCCTTTTCGAGCCAGACCTGGTGCTCCTCGATCGCCTGGGTTGCCGTCTCGACCGCTTTTTCGAGCCGCCGTTTTTCTTCGGCGTCGAGTTTGTCGAGATGCGGTAGGACCCTGTTCTTCAGGATGTCGAGCACGCCCCGATTTTGTTTGACGGCGGTTTCCGCATGAGTCGGAGGCACCCGCTCCGGCTTGAGAGTCCGTCGAACCTGTTCGAGAAACCGGGGATACGTCTCAAGTCGTCTCGCAACATTTCCGAGCCGGTTTTCGATCGGAGCGAAATCCCGGGCAACGAGATTGTAAATCGCGCTGCCGGTCAGGCCGGTGTAGATCGTCGGATTCCATTCCCATTCGCGAAGCTCCTCAAGGGAAAAAAGCTCCGCTTCGAGGTGATGCTTCAGCATCGCATGGTCGACTCGATTTTGTGCGGAAAGTTTTTCCGGGTCGACCTTTTGTACCCGTTCCAGGAACGAACGGCTGAATTCACCTGATTTCAACCGGCTCTCCCGGGAAACGTCGTTCATTTGACCGTCGAAGCGGTGATCGCCGAGCCAACTCGCGTACACGGGCGAGAACGACGGATACTCGTCGACGAACTCTGCTCCGAGCCGCTCGAACTCTTCGTCCGGCGTTTCCGCCCTGCACGGGAAAGAAGCGGTACTCAAAAACAAAAATAACGGCACGAAAATAAAAGCTCGGGGCATTCGCATGGATTGTTGTTGTAAAGGTCGTTTCGGAATTCGTTTGAAGCCCGTGAGAGCATGTATGCATTGCGTTACTCGGCAATCTTCACCGCCGGCGGTGTCCAAGTGCCGTCAAGCACTTCCGGCTCTGGCCAGTAGGCTCGGATGTAGAGCGAGAAAACCGCGTCATTCGGCGTCGGCAGCCAGTTCGACTCTTTGTCCTTGCCGGGCGAATCCGCTTGAATGTAAAGCGTCAACGAACCATCGTTGTTGTATTGTAGCCCCGAACTTTTCGTGCCGATCGAATAACGGTTCAGCGTATTCGGTACGAAAAAGTGGAATTCATCGTACACCGTCAACGACCAGAATCCTTTGACGGGAACCAGGTCCTTGCCGAAGGTGACGGTATAGCGATTTGATCCGTTCAACCGCTTGCCGTTTTCATCGAGGTCTTGGAAGAAATATTTCGTTTCGACCGCTTTGTTGCCGAGAATGTCGGCCTTCGCGACGGCGGTTCGCATGAAATAGTCGACACCGAACTCGGCGCAATTGTCGAAGGTTCCCCAATGGGCCGGGAGCGGCAAGCCGACATTTCCGAGTTGCATCAAGGGGGCGATCATTTCGGTTTCGACTTTTTTCGCTTCGTCAATCATGATCTCACGCATCGCCCTGTCGGACTTCGCCAAGTCGGCGAGGTATTGAAATTGAGCGTAGATTGCTTCTTCGCCGGGATGTGGCTTGGCATCGTTCAGGATCGCGGGGAGTTCGTCGAAGAAGAATTCCGGTTTTACCCATTGGGTTTCCCCTTTTTGTTTTTCGCCTTGAGATCCGGGAACCTCGACGGCCTTGAGCTTGCTCCAATCGGTCGTTTTCATCTTGCCGGTAAACTCGGCCAATGGATAGGCGTCGATCTGTGACAGAACCTCTTGAACCGCTTTTTTGTCCTCGACGGTGTCGTTCTGAAAAACCCGGGGAACGATCATTCCGGTGTTCGACGTCGCACGGAACACTTGGATAATGCCTTTCGGAACCT
>JBEBTM010000111.1:0-10261 GCA_040393745.1 Thermogutta terrifontis
AGGCGGCCATGTCGTCTAAATCGTAGCGAAAAGCCTCGGGGTAGCAACGTAGGTTGACCGAAACACCCCGGCGGTGCTCTTCGAAGTCTTTTTGACGCGATCCGTTTTGCAGGTTGATCCAGAGGACTTCGCTCGGATGACGGAATAGCAATTGTGAGAATTCAGGGAGTGGCAACCGGGTTTGCCGTTCATTTTCCGCAGTCCAACAGCCGGCCCAAAGGACACCGATCCGGGGTAGTCTTCCGGACTCGGAAAGTCTCCGGGACCAGGCTTCGACCCGCTCGGCATCGGGAACGAGATAGGCTTTCCGTATCGGAAATTCGTCTCGGGTTCGCCGAAAATGACGCGGCAGGCTCCCGAATGCGATTTGTTCGTCCAGCGGGATTTGCCAGGGATTTCGGGCATTTGCGCCTTCCGTTCCGTTTTCCTCGGAGGCGTTCGGGACGCCGACGTCGTGCGTTGCCGGCGGAACGAACGTTGCCTGCGGGAAAGAGCGTCGGAAGAGTCCATGGAGCGGTTCGGCGCACTCGATCACGGCATGGCCCACGTTGTCGATCAGTTCGGGTAAACAGGATGCGAACAGGATTTCCGCCGCCGTGCTCTCTTCGGAATAGGCCAAGACGGTCTTTACGGTGTTCGAACCGTTCCAATTCGGCAGCCGGTGTCGCTCCCAGGTTCCGAAAGTACAGGCCATACGGAATTCCATGGCATCCCAACCGTCGGCATAACGTCCCAAGGCGAGAAGAGATTTACCGTACCCGTAAACCGCCTGCGGGCGGATGTGACCGTGTGGGAGCAATTTCTGGTAGTGTTCCAGCGATTCCGAGTGCCGCTCGCTTTCGCGGAGCGCCTCGGCCAAGTAAAAATGCGCATCCACAGATTCGCCATCCAGCCGAACCGCTTCCCGCAAGGCCGTCACGGCGGCATCGGTACGGCCTTCCTGAGAAAGGAGATAGCCGAGTGTCAGCCACACCGAGGCGTCCTGTGGGCGGATTTCCGTGAGGCACTGGAAAGCCCCGATGGCTTCCTGACGGCGATGGAGCTCAAAAGAAAGCCGGCCGAATTGAACGAGAAATTCCGGGTCGCGGAGTCCGCCTTCGAAGGCCAGACGGAAATTTTCCTGGGCCTCTTCGGAGTGTCCAAGCCAGTGGAGGGCAATGCCCCCGTGGAAAAAGAGGGTGGCCCGACGGACGCTCCGAAAGGCATCCAAATCTTCGGCGCCGACCAGTGCGGCCTGTTCAGCGACGTACTCCGGGTTGGAAAGGCGATCCAGCGCATCCCGGAAAATCGTGAGCCCCAATGCAAAATCGCCCTTTTGGCAAACGGCCTCCCCCAGACCGTCCAAGGCGGATAAATCCCCCGGCCGGAGATCGAGAATCTCCTGGTAGAGTCTCGATGCCGTCTCGCTATCACCTGACAACAGAGCGGTTTGTGCCTTTTCAATTATGGCGTTGCGTGTCATGTCAGCCGTGGTCAATACGACAAAAATGGTGGGTCAAAATTCGATGGAAGGCTTTTCTGACGCTGGATTCAAACAGCATGAAACGTGCCAAAACGCGCGGAATCCACCCGTCTCTTGCGCTGTTATCGTCAATACATCCGTGAAAATTGACACAATCCGCAAAATCGGCAGAAAAACGCCTGGCGGAAAAGTCGACGACAAAATACTGCCGAGGCGCGAAAACATACCTGATAAAGACCTGCGCGGCCATCCTGTTCGGTCATTCTATGCGGCTTGCATCGCCTTTTTCGATTCTGTATAATCGGAAACGATCGTGTCACCAAGCATTGATCAGCGATCGTCAGCTAGAACAATTTTCACCCCCGTTACCGATATGAAAATTCGATTTGCTTTTCCAACCCTTTTACTAATGGCGGCGTTTTGTACCCAAGCCCCGGCCCAGGATTCCACTCAAGCCCCCACAACACCGAAAGCAGGCAGCATGACACAGGCCCCCGACGTTCCGAACTGGAAGCACCTTTGGACGAAACCCGTGGACGAACTCAAAGCCGTGGCCCACATGTACGAGCACGAGAAGTCCGGCGCTCCGCTCATCTATCTCGCCTGTGACGATGACAATAAAGTCTTCTGCATCTCGTTCCGAACTCCGCCGGTCGACGATACGGGCATCGCCCATATCATGGAACACAGCGTCCTTTGCGGTTCGGAAAAATTCCCGTCCAAAGAGCCGTTCGTCGATCTTCTCAAGGGTTCGCTGCAAACGTTTTTGAACGCTTTCACCGCCGACGACCGGACCATGTACCCCGTGGCAAGCCGAAATGACAAGGATTTCCGGAACCTGATGGACGTGTACCTCGACGCGGTGTTCTTCCCCAAACTCATGACCACGCCGGAAATCCTGATGCAGGAGGGCTGGCATTACCAAGTGGACGACGAGAGCGGCGATCTGAACTATAACGGCGTGGTATACAACGAAATGAAGGGGGTGTATTCCTCGCCGCAGAGCGTGCTGTACCGAACCATTCAGCGGTCGATGTACCCCGAATCGACCTATGCCAACGATTCCGGCGGCGATCCGGTCGCGATTCCCGATCTCACGCAGGAAATGTTCCAAAAATTCCATGACCGATATTATCATCCGTCGAACTCGATGGTTTACCTGTACGGAAACGGCGACATCAAAACGCAACTCGAATTTCTCGATAAAGAATACCTGAGCCGGTTCGAGAAAATCGACTTCGAAGCCGAAGTCAAACCGCAGTCCGCCTTTGATAAACCGAAGGATGTCACGGCCGAATATTCCATCGACCCGGGTGATTCCGAGGCGGACAAAACGTTTTTGAGCATGAATTATCTGCTCCCGACCGACTTGGCCGACGCCGAGCGGGCTTTCGGCATGGATCTGTTATCGTATATTTTGGTCGGCAGCGAGGCCGCCCCGCTCAAACGGGCCTTGCTCGACGCCGGGGTGGGCTTGGAAATCCAGAGCTTTTACGACAGTTCGATTCTGCAACCCTGCTTCTCGATCGTCGTCAAGGGTTCCAACCCGGACAAGAAGGCCGTGTTTCTGGACGTGCTGGACAAAACGCTCCGCGGCCTTGTGGAAAACGGCATCGACCGGAGGCTGATCGAAGGCGCGATCAACCGCACGGAATTTTCATTGCGAGAATTCCAGGTGTCCGGCTTCCCCAAGGGGCTCGTCCTGAACATGTGGATGCTCGAACACTGGACTTACGGCGGCGACCCGCTGCAGAATTTGCGTTACGATCCCGTGATCAAGAGCGTGCGGGCCAAAGTCGACGACGGTTTCTTTGAAAATCTGGTTCGAAAACATTTGCTCGAAAACACCTCCCGGGGCTTCGTCATGCTCCGTCCGAAACCGGGTTTGGACCAGGAAAACACCGAAAAAACCAAGACGAAACTGGCCGATGTGAAGAAATCCCTGACCGTCGAAGAACTGGCCGAAATCAAGCGGCAGCAGGTCGCCCTGATCGAACGCCAAGCCGCGCCGGACAAACCGGAAGACGTGGCGAAAATTCCCACGCTGGAAATTTCTGACATCGACCGCAAAGCGGAGGTGATTCCGTTCGAGGAAATCGGCAAGGACATCAACGTCACGGTCGACACGAACCAGATCGTTTATCTGTCCTTGTATTTTGATTCGGGATTTCCGTTTCAGAATGGACTCGTGCGGGAAACCTCGTTGCTCACCGACCTGCTGGGCCGACTTGACACGGAGAATTACACCTTCGCCGAGTTGAGCAGTGAAATCGACATCCACACCGGCGGCTTGGGCGTGGGGCTTTCCTCGAATTCGATCAAAGGCGAAACCAAAAATTTCGCCTCGCAGGTGACCGCGGGAACCAAGGTCATGCGGCCCCAACTGGAAAAGGGTTTGGACCTGGCCTTGGAAGTGCTCACGAAAACGAAATTCGACGATGAAGCCCGATTCAAGGAAATCGTGCAGGAACTCCGCGTCGGCATGGAACAATCGATGATCGCCGCCGGTCACGGCTTCGCCCAGCGCCGGGCCGCGTCGTATTTCTCACCTTTGGCCGCCTTCCGGGAATCCGCCGGCGGGATCGACTATTACCGTTATCTCGTTGAACTGGAAAAGAATTTCGATGAGAAAATCGAATCGGAGGGCAAGGAAATCACCTGGGGACGCCTTGAACTTCAGCAGCTTGGAGCCTTGGCGAAACGGCTCGTTCACCAGGACAATGCTTTCCTTGTCGTGACCTTACCCAAGGAGGAGTTTGAAGAAGCGAAGCCGATCTTCACAGCGTTCCAAACGAAACTGCCTGGTACCGGACTGATGAGTCATTTCAATGTCATTCTGTCCTACGAACAGAAAAATGAAGCCGTGGTGATTCCCAGCCGGGTGCAGTACGTCGTGAAATCCGGCGACTACCGCAAAGCCGGCTTCGAGTACAGCGGTAAAATGCTCGTTTTGCAAAATATTTTGCGGACCGGTTACCTTTGGAACAACGTCCGGGTGCAGGGCGGGGCGTACGGCGGTGGCGTGGCCATCGACCGTAGCGGCGTGCTCTCGCTCTGGTCCTACCGCGATCCCCATTTGAAGCGGACCGTGGACATTTACGAAGGCGTGGCCGATTACCTCGAAAAGCTCGACATGTCCGAGGAGGAACTCACCAAGGCGATCATCGCGACCATCGGCAGCTTGGACAAACCCATGACGCCCGCCGACAAAGGGGGCCGTATTGCCGCACGGAAACTTTCCGGCCTCACCCAGGAAGACGTGCAACGGGAACGGGACGAAGTGCTTTCGACCACCGTGGAAGATCTCCGCAAGTTTGCCCCCATGTTCCGGGAGTGCATGAAGCAAAACAATATCTGCGTTTTCGGCAACGAACAGAAACTTGACGCGGACAAGGAATTGTTTAAAAATACGATCCGGCCCATTGAATGAAAGTTTTGCCATGTCAAGCTCGTCTCGCTATCCTCAGTTTATCGTGTCGTTTCTTGCCGTGGCCTTGACGTGCTTGATCGTCGGGGCTTCGGCCGCGGGATTTTACGTTTCACGGCAGTATTCGGTCCAAGCCGACTCGGAAAAGCAGGATCAGGCGAAGAAAATGCCGGCCCGCCCCGCTGCGCTCGTTCGAGTCATACCGGCTCGCATGGACATGATCGACAGCGTTCGGGCCTTCAACGGAAGACTCGTCGAAGTCCAGCTTGCCAAGGTTTCCACTGAAGTTTCCGGCCTCGTCGTGGAGTTGCCCATCGAGGTCGGCCAGCAGGTCAAAGGCGGCGAAACCCTGATCGCCCAGATCGATAAAACCTGGATCGAATTAAACGTCGCGCAAACGGAAGCGGAAATCGCGATCCTGAAAAAACAGGTCGAATTCCAAACGACCGAAACCGAACGCATCGAGCAGCTCGCCCGGAGCCGGGCCGTTTCCGAAAGCGAGGTCAGCAATCAGCGCACGCTCTTGGAGCAGTTTCGCCGAAACCTCGACAAGGCCGTGATTGCCAATAAGGAGGCCAAGGAAAAACTCAAACGGACGACGATTCTCGCCCCCTTCGACGGTTACATCGTCAAACGCGACACCGGATTGGGCGAATTGCTCTCGCCGGGCATGTCCATCGCCGAAATCGTTTCACTGGGTTACGTCGATGCTTACGTTTTCATTGTCGAGGATTACATCAACCGCATTAAAATCGGCGATGAAATGCCCATCATCATCGATCGGCTCGGCATCAAAGTCGTCGGCAAAGTTCGCTCGATCGTCCCTTACGGCCCCACGGGCACGCGGAGCTTTCCCGTGTTGGTTCGCCTCGAAGATCGCGGCGGCGAACTCAAAGTCGGCATGGCCGCGACGGCCTTGGTTTCGACGACCGACCCGCATGAGGAAATCGTCGTTTCCAAAGACGCCGTGCTCGACAAACCGGAAGGCGCGGTCGTTTGGGTGGTCGTCGAAGAATCCGCTCCGCCCGATGGCGAAGAAGGAAAACCGCAGGTTCGGCACCTTGCCAAGCCGGTTCCCGTGAAGATCACGGCCAAATCGCTTCAGGATTACGGCGTCCAACCCGAAACGGAAGAAGGGCGAACCCTGCTGATCCCCGGGGCGAAAACGATTATCGAGGGGGCCGAACGACTCGTTCCCGACCAGCATGTCCGCGTTACGGAAATTGACCCGGCCATCATGGAAAATCTGCCGCCGTCCTCGGGCCAAAAAATCATTGAACCCAAGGAGCGTATCGGACGATGATCAATCTCGGCGTTATTGCCGTCGCGGGCCGGGGAACGAACCTGCTGCCCCTGACGAAGAGCCAACCCAAGGAAATGCTGCCTGTCGGCCGAAAGCCGATCGTGCAGTACGTCGTCGAAGAACTGATCGCCTGCCATGTCGACCGCTTGTTGTTCGTCACGGGGCCCGATAAATCGGCGATTGAAAATCACTTCGATGTGAACCCCGACTTGATCCGCTTCTTGCGAGTGACCGGCAAGGAAGACGTTCTTCGTGAATTGGCTTTCGAACGGGAGGACGCGGAATATTTCTACACCCGGCAGCGTCATCAAAACGGACTCGGACAAGCGGTGCTCTGTACCGAACCCTTTGTCCGGGGGCATCGTTTCGTCGTCGCCCTGGGTGATACGCTGCTCGGTTTACACCGCCCCTCGGAAGTCTTAACACGCATGACCGGACTGTTCGAATCACAAAGCGGCGAGGTCAAGGGCGTGATTGCCTTCGATGAAGTCGGCCCGCGTGAAGTCGACCAATACGGTATCGCCGCCCCGCGTGACATCGGCGCCGAATATTTCGAATTGGCCGATCTGATCGAAAAACCGGCGATGGATCAGGCGCCGAGCCGGTTGGCCGTGGCGGGGCGTTACGTGTTTTCGCCCATACTGTTCGACTATCTCCGCAAAACGCCGCCCACGGCCGCGGGGAACGTCGAATTGACCGATGCGGTTCGGCTTATGATCCGTGACGGGCACAAAGTCCTGGGCGTCCGTATTCCTCCCGGCGACCGCCGCTACGATATCGGGAGTTTTGAATCCTACTATCGGGCTTTTCTCGACTTCGCGATGAACGATCCCGTGTGTGGGTCGGGGCTGCGCGAAAAACTCAACGGCTGAATCATGAGCCGCTTTTGTTAAACGGGTGAGCTCAGGATGGATTCGATTTCATCGCACAGGGCATTGGCGCGAGCCTCGTCGGGGGCTTCGGCGAAAATCCGGATGATCGGTTCCGTGTTGCTCCCACGCAATAAAACCCAAGCGTCGCCATGGTCGATCCGCAAACCGTCGAGTCGGTCACAGGGTTTGTCTTTCATGGCCGCGGCTACTTTGTCCAACATGGCGGGAACCTCGGACAACATCACGGTCGCCTTGCGTTTGACCAGCGAGTAAGACGGAATTTCACCGGCTAATTGCGCAACCGTTTTTCCCGATGCCGCCACGGCGTCAAGCACCTGGGCCATTCCGACGAAACTGTCGCGAACCCAGCCGACCTCGGGATCAATGGGCCCCCCGTTGCCTTCGCCGCCGAAAAGAGCCCGTTTTTCCCGCATCAAATCGACCACGTTCGCTTCGCCCACGGCGCTGCGGAAGAGCGGCACGCCATATTTCGCGGCAATGTCTTCGTTCATCCGGCTCGTTGCGCAATTGACCACGATAGGCCCTTTTTTTCGTGCAAAGGGATGGGTCGGCTGGTCGGTCATACGCAAAACATGTTCCAGGCACAGTGCCATCGTGTATTCCTCGCCGACGTACCGGCCTCCGGCGTCGATCACGGCGACCCTGTCCGCATCGGGATCCTGGCAGAACGCCACATCCACGCCGAGTTTCCGCACGGTTTCACAAACGCCCTGCAAATTCTCCGGTGTGGGCTCCGGCGTGTGTTCGAAAAGGCCGTCGGGAGTCTCGCCGAGCACGATCACATCACAGCCCAACGATTCCAGGAGCGGCTTGCCCAAAACAGCCCCGGCCCCGCGGTTGGCGTCGAGCAGCACCCGAAATTTTCGTTCGCGAATTTTGTCCGCGTCCACGGTTCGCAACACGGTTTCGAGATGATCGGTTACGGTATCTTCGCAAATACTCCGGCGCCCGATTTTATCCTGCGTGACCCATTCGGATTGAGTTCCGTGGCGGAGTTGCTCGTAATGCCGAAGCACGTCGCCGCCGGGGCCCTTGGGAATCACCCGGCCTTCACCGGAGAACAGCTTCATGCCGTTGAATTCAATGGGATTGTGCGATGCGGAAATCTGGATTCCTCCCGCGGCGCCATGGCGTCGGATCAGGATCCCCGTCGTAGGCGTGGCGGCGATACCGGCGTCGATCGTCGCTCGTCCGGCGGCGTTCAGGGCGGCGTGAATCGTATCGGCGAGCATGGCCCCCGAGGGGCGACTGTCCCGGGTCACGACAAACGGGCCCGCGGGCTGAGCCATTGAAAACGCCAGCGCATAACGCATCGCCACCTCGGGCGTCAAGGTTTCACCGACGATGCCACGCAGACCGGAAACGCTGATAATAAGTTCGGACATGATTTACAGGATTGAGACTTCAGGCTTCAGGAGATAAAAAAGACGCTTCACTTCGCGGCCGAGATCGCTTCCTTGACAAGGTTACGCATGAACGCCGCCGAGGGTTTGCCGTCGGTGAACAGGCGGTACTGCAAGCAGGCCTGGCCGACAAACATTTCCACGCCGCTGATCGCGAAGCAGGCTTTTTCTTTGGCCCACTTGATCAAAAGCGTGTTCTCCGGATTGTAAACCGCATCGAACACCGCCATACCGTGACGTAGGCTGTTTTTGTCCATCGGCGATTCGTCCACGTTCGGGTGCATGCCGATCGGCGTACAATTGGCGACGATATCCACTTTAAGATTGTTCCGGGCTCCCCAATCGGCCACTTCGCAATCAAGTTCCTTCGAAAGGTCATAGGATCGATTTCCATTGATGTCGGCCACGGTGACCAGCGCGCCACGTTTTTTCAGGCCGAAGGCCACGGCCATACCGGCTCCGCCCGCTCCGAGTACCAAGGCCGTTTTGCCGTCCAACACGCCCGCCTCGGCCTTCACGTCACCGCCCATCGCCAATTCGATGCTCGATACGGCGGCCATGTAATCGGTGTTGTATCCGAGCAATTGCCCGTCTTTGAAAATAATCGTATTGCAGGCCCCGATTTTATTCACGGCCGCGTCCATCTTCGTCAGGTGTTTCATCACCTCGACCTTGTGCGGGATCGTTACGCTCAAACCGCGAATATCGAATTCCGGCGCATGCTTGAGGAACCCGGCGACGTTGCTTTCATCCAACGGAAAGGGTACGTAAACCGCATCGACGCTGTTCGCTTCAAACGATTTGTTGTGAATCAACGGACTCAAACTGTGCCCGATGGGATTGCCGATGATCCCGAAAACCTTGGAGTCGACCGTGGTCTTTTCGTAATGATAAACGTCGAGTAATTCCTTGTAAACGAGCATGCCCGGCGCGATCATCCGGGTCGCGGAGAATGTCGCATAAGTGTACGGCATTTCGAATTTCTTGGCCAGGATTCGCGTTCCCTTGCCCATTTCACCCATGCAGATCCCGATGACCCGGACACCCTTGTCTCCGAGCTTTTTCGCCTCGCGGTTTTTCTCCCGGACAAAGGCGATGAACCGGAACATGTCCTCCACGGTCTTCGGATTGACCGCGATTTTAATGAAAAACGGCGACTTGGTCAGCATTTCCCGATGCAGGGTTTCGAGGTCGTCGGGCATGCCTTCGACGTTATGATAGCTGATGATCCGCCGCGTGGTACCGAACGGAGGAATTTTATCGGCTATGTCGACCTCCAGGTCGACGAATTCCGGCTCGGCCGCAATGGCGGCGCGGAGCAGGGTTTGCCGCTTTTCTTCAGTGTCGCTCCAGAGTCCACCGTCCTGCTTCCGACGCACCGTCACAATGGTCGCCGTGGGCCGGCGGGGGATCAAACGGTGAATGTCGGGATCCCGACGAAGGAAATCGAGCCGGAGTTCGACAAGCTGAACTCCGTCGTCGGCCATATTCTGGTGCTCGGTACTCATCCGGGAATGGCTCCCGCATGCAATCGTAACGCAAATCATTTTTTCAGTGTGACTATAGTTCGGGATCGTAAATGTTTTTATACGGCGATTTTTTACACGGCCTCGGTGCCCTTGTACTTGTCGTCCATGAGGACGCTGATCCAACGGGTTTCGTCGAAAGATCCCAGCACGATTTTCAGGACGATCGTCAGCGGGGCCGACAGAAACATACCGATCATGCCGAGCAGCCAGCTATCAAAGTGCGGGCGATTCTCGCGATTCTGGC
>JBEBTM010000112.1:0-10253 GCA_040393745.1 Thermogutta terrifontis
GCCGATGCCGTGAGCGAAGCGCAGTATCTGACCGACGGCGAAGTCGGCTCCATCGGCGGGGACGGTCGGGTAGCCATCAACGGAAAGCCGTCCAGGATTGTTTATTATCTCGGTAAACCCCGGACAATCCAGGAAATCCGACTCTTTTCCGGCAACATTGACAGCCGGTCCCATCAGGATTTTGAAGTCCGATTGGCCAACAACGAGAAAGAGCCCGGCAAGGAGCCCGGTTTTTCCGGCGAACCCACGTTTACCTCCGGCGACAAAATGCTTGGAGCCCATTCCGGCGGCTACCTGACCTGCTTTGCTGACGCATCGGGCAAGCCCGTTTCCGGCGACAAAAAATTCGATTGGATCGAATTCAAAATCTGGCCCGCCTATCCGTCCAAGCCCGGCGACCCGACCAAGTCGGCCACAAAGGCGACCAGTTGGGCCTCGTTTATCGAACTGCAAGTTCTTTGCGATCCGAGTGATCCGGCTCTTTTCGATTCCGAAACCGAACGTGACGCCTGGCTCGAAGCCCGGGCTCGTGCCGCCTTCCAGCGGACGCTCGCCGAAGCCGTGGGTGAAGATGTCGTCGGCGCCATCGAGAACATGGAACCGCTCAAGCGGGCTATAGAAGACCTGACGAAAAAATTCCCCGGCCAATACGACGGTGCGAAGTATTCCGCCCGATACGCCCAGTTTTCGGACCGTTTCAAGGACGCGAAAATCGGCACGCAAAAGGATCGGGACGAATACATCGCCGCCGCAAAGGAATTCGGTGAATTCCGGCGTGAAGCCCTTTTGGCCAACCCGCTCATGGATTTCGATCAACTGCTCTTCCGCCGAGCCCAGAATTCCGGTTTGATGGCCAACTGGATTTCCAACGCCGCCCGGGGTAAACACGGTTACGGCAACGCGCTGGCCGTGGTGAATCCTCGTGACGCGCAAGGCGAAGCGAAGACGATCATTGAAAATCCGAACGATTCCTTCGTCGGCGATATTTCACTCCACTGGGACGCCGACAAAATGCTCGTCACGGCCCTGTCACCGAAGGATAAAACTTGGCAGATTTTCGAACTGAACGTCGACGGCTCCGGCGAGCCGCGCCAAGTCACGCCGAACATGGGCCCCGATGTGGACAACGTCGAAGGATGCTACGTTCCCGACGGTTCAACGCTGTTCATCTCCACGGCCAACATGATGGGCGTGCCCTGCATTGATGGCAGCAGCCCCGTGGGCAATATTTACCGCCAGGAAACCGACGGCAAAACGATCCGGCAGCTCACCTTCGAACAAGATCAGGATTGGTGTCCCGTGCTACTGCCCAACGGCCGGGTTATGTACCTTCGCTGGGAATACATTGACACCGCGCATTATTTTACCCGAATCCTGTTCCACATGAACCCGGACGGTACGAACCAGGTTGAATATTACGGCAGCAATTCGTTCTGGCCCAACAGTATGTTCTACGCCAAGCCGGTTCCCGGCAGTTCGACGAAATTCGCAACCATCGTGACCGGCCACCACGGTGTGGCCCGGATGGGCGAACTGGTGTTGTTCGATGTTTCCAAGGGTCGCAAGGAAGCCCAGGGCGTGATCCAGCGTATTCCCGGCTACGGCCAAGAGGTTGAGCCAATCATCAAAGACGAACTGGTCAACGATTCCTGGCCGAAGTTCCTGTTCCCGGCGCCGCTGGACGAAAATTACCTGATTGTCTCGGCCAAGCTCACGCCAAGTTCGCCCTGGGCTTTGTATCTCGTCGATACCTTCGACAACATGCTGCTCCTGCGCAGCGAGCCCGGCTACGGACTTTACGAACCCACGCCGATCATCAAGCGTCCCCAGCCGCAAGTTCAGCCGAACCGGGTCGATCCCGCGTCGAAAGAGTCGAACGTCTTCATTACGGACGTTTATCTCGGCGACGGCCTGAAAGACGTTCCCAAGGGCACGGTCAAAAAGCTTCGCGTCTATTCGTTCCATTACGGTTACCGGGGCATCGGCAGTCACGATTATTTCGGCATGGAAAGCTGCTGGGACGCCCGGCGTATGCTCGGTGAAGTACCGGTGTACGAAGACGGCAGCGCGTCGTTCGTCATTCCGCCGAACACGCCCTTGGCCCTCCAACCGTTGGACGAAGACGGTCGGGCCTTGCAGCAGTTCCGCTCCTGGTTTGTCGGCATGCCTGCGGAAAACCAATTCTGCATCGGCTGCCATGAACCGCAGAACATGGTCACCCCGAACAAGCGGACCACCGCGATGGGCCGAACGCCCACGCCGATCCAGCCCTTCCTGGGGCCCGAACGACCATTTTCGTTCAAATATGAAGTCCAGCCCGTTCTGGACCGCTACTGCGTGGGCTGTCACGACGGTGCCGAGGAACGCAAAACCCGCCCGAACTTCGCCGATACCTCGCCGGGGCACCGGGGATTTTCGAAGTCGTATCACGCCTTGCATCCCTTCGTTCGCCGGCCCGGTCCGGAAAGCGATTATTACATGTTCCGGCCGCTGGAATATCACACCTCGACCAGCGAACTTTTCGTGTTGCTCGAAAAGGGTCATTACGGCGTGAAAGTCGACGCCGATTCCATGCGGAAACTGTACGCCTGGGCCGACTTGAACGTTCCGTATTACGGCACTTGGATCGAAATCGCCGATCGACTCGACCGCAAACACATCGCCGGCGTATCCGCCCGGGCCACGGAATTGCGTTCGCTCTACGCCGGAGTCGACATGGACCCGGAAGTCGAACCTTACGCCCATCTGGAATTGCCGGCGAACATCGAATTCGTTCGACCGAACAAGGTCGAGCTTGATTATTCCACGCCACCCGTGGCCAACTGGCCCTTCGACGCGGCCACGGCGCAGAAGATGCAATCGAAACCGAAACAAAAAGTCGACGTCGACGGCGTGAGCTTCGAAATGGCTTGGATTCCACCCGGTCAATTCGTCATGGGCGATGACGGCGGTTTTGCCGACGAATTGCCCCGCAAGGCGACCGGGATTGAAAAGCCGTTCTGGATGATGACCACGGAAGTCACGAATGAACTGTACAAAAAATTCGACGCGGAACATGACAGCCGGTATATCGACCAATGGCACAAAGACCATACCACGGCCGGTTACCCCGCGAATTTGCCGAACCAGCCGGTCATCCGGATCAACTGGAATCGAGCTCAGGAGTTCTGCCGTTGGCTCAGTGAAAAGACGGGCAAAACATACCGCCTGCCCACGGAAGCCGAATGGGAGTGGGCTTGCCGAGCCGGAACCGTGACGCCGATGTGGTACGGAAACACCGACGCCGATTTCGGCAAGCTCGAAAACATGTCCGACATGAGCACGAAAAAGTTCGTCGTCCGGGGCGTGAACCCGCAGCCGGTCAACAATCCTTCGGACGTCGAAGCCTTTTTACCCCGGGCCGAGGGCGTGAATGACGGGAACATGATCGCCGGCAATGTCGGCTCCTACACGGCGAACCCCTGGGGACTTTTCGACATGCACGGCAGCGTGGCCGAATGGACCGCCTCGGATTATCGTCCGGAAATAAAGGGTGACAACCGGAAAGTCGCCCGCGGCGGCTCTTGGCGGGACCGTCCGAAGTGGTCCCGCAGCGGTATTCGTCGAGCCTACGAGCCTTGGCAGCCCGTCTTCAACGTTGGTTTTCGCGTCGTCTGCGAAGAATAGAAATCGAAATCAGGGCCATGCCCGTTAGGAAACGTTTTTCAATGTCCCTGGCGGGCGCGACTCCGAGACCCTGTTTTTCTTCCCGCCTCCCATCTCCTATTCCCTGACTTCTCCGCCCTCTCTCCTCCATGCTCGAAGGTTTCTGGATCCGTAATTTCAAATCGCTCAAACAGGTCGGCATCGGGTCCTGCTTTCCGCAGTTCGCCTACATCGACGACGAGACCAACGTGTTTCCGTACGCGTTGGACTCCGAGACCCTGTTTGCCGGCGCCGCGGGAACCGGCAAGAGTACGGCCCTCGACGGATTGACCTTCGTTTCCGACGCCATGCGGCGCGGCGTGGATTTCGCCTGTCTCAAGCGCGGTGGCTTCGAAGCCCTGTATTCCCAAGGCGGACGGGGCCCCCTGTCCTTCGGCTTCCTTTTCCGCCAACCCGGTGAACCCGATCCGGTGACCTACGCCCTGAGTATCCGTTGCGCAAAAAATCGGGTGCCGTATGTCGAGTCGGAATTGCTGGCGTATCGCCGGGGGAAGGAATCGGTCCCGGTTTTCTTCCTTCAAAACGGGACGAAAAGCATCCGTTACCTGGCCCCTGACGCCCGGATCGGCACGCAGCAGCTCACGCAAATCGAATTCACCGATTTTCGCAGTCTCGGTCTGGCCGCGCTGGAATCGCACCCGAAATTCCCGGTCTTGGCTTTGGTGCGGAGGTTCTTCGAGAATTGGGCTCTCTGCAATTTCACCGGCGATCCCGCCCGAGGACTCGACCGCTCCTTGCCCCGACGTCATGAATCCCCTCGCGGTGTAAGCCTTTTTGCCGTGGTGCGTCATGCCCTCGAAAGTTACGGCTCCGACTTCGATAATCTGCTGGGTCGGATCGCGGCCACGCTGCCCGGCGTGAAGGCGATTGAAGCGGATCTCACCGAGCCCGATAAACCTCGCCTGGCCTTCCGGATGGAGCACCGGGAACAGCCCGTCCCCATGACGCTCCTTTCCGACGCGACCATCCGGCTCTTTACGTATGCTTTACTCCTGGGGGAAGATCAGCCCGCCCCACTGGTCGCGTTGGAAGAGCCAGAAAACGGTTTGGATCGACAGCACACCTGGAAATTGGCCGAACTCCTGCACCACGCGGGCAACGGCTCCCGGGACGGCCAACTTTTCGTAACGACGCACCATCCGGGCCTGGCCGACGTACTGCATCCTTCGCAGGTCTGGATTTTCGACCGCAGTCCCGAAGGCGACACGATCGTCGAGCGGGCAAGCGACACGGTCGTGATCCAACAGTTGGCCGAAAGTACCGACGAGGTCGTCCCCCGCTGGTTCAGCGACCACTTCGAAGGAAAAATGTAGTTCACGTCCCAAGAGCCTCAAGTTCGAACGCAATGCGACTTGAGGATGAATCGTTCGACTTCCAAGAGAATGCACCATCACAAAGGCCACGAATTCAATCGTTTTTGCCGATCCGTCTCGCTGCACGTCGCGACGTGCCTTCCGATTGCCATCACCTTTTCCAGTTCGATCACGATCATTCTCACCTATGTGACGCTCGGCTTTTGGCTCTTCGGCGGACACTGGAAAGAACGCATCGCGATGGTCCGCTCCAGTGTGATCCTGTGGCTCCTGGTTCCGCTCATCCTGTGGACCGCCATCGGCATTTTTCGGTACGACACCTCTTTCGCATGGTCGATTCGCTACTGGTTCGGGCACTATCCCTATCTCATGATCGTCGTCCTCGCAATGATCTTCGCACGGAAAAGGGACCGATACGCCGTTCTTTCCTGCATGAACTTCGGTATCCTGCTGTGCTGCATCTGGGGTGTGGTACATGCCTTTTGCCATTGGAATCTCAGTTACGAAGAATACGATGAAGTCAGGAAGGGTTCCATTTATCTCTACCGAAACACGATCTGTTTCGGCGTCGCCTTGGCTCTCTGGGGCGGACTTTGGATCTGTTTTCCTTACACATCAAGGCATTTACGCTGGGTTCGCCGCATCTTGCCGCAATCGCTTTTGGACGGCATGGAGCGAGCGAGCCGCACGAACCTGCTCGATCTGGCCAAGGTTTTCGTTCCGCTGGTTTCCTCCGACCTCCGCAAACGCCCCCTGACGCTGTTTCTCGCCGTCCTGCGATGGGCCATCGTTGTTTTCGTGATGGTTTACATTTTCCTGGACAACCCTTCCCGCACGGCACAGCTCATCATTCTGCTCGGATATGCCGCGCTCCTGTGGTCCTGGAATTGGAAAGGCGGCATTATCGCTACATTATGTATCTTCCTGCCTTTCACGGTTGTCCTGGCATGGAATTCGGAGACGTTCAAACAGAAAGCCGCAAAGACCGTCAACGACATCAAACAAGCCGTGCAAGTCGTCGAGGGCGATTTGGACGGTAAAACATTCTCAGCGAAAAACCGGGATCGCCTGGGAATCTGGGCCGCCTTATACCACGATGCTCTGCAACGTCCGTTGACCGGGTACGGCATGGAAAGAGCCGTAAAAATCGTTTACACCAAGACGGGAAAAAATGATCCCCATAATGAGTTTCTCTCCATACAACTCCAGCACGGCGCCGTGGGCCTTGTTTGTTTTACGGTATGGATGGCTTCCCTTCTCATCGCGCCGTTTTGGCTGAAAAATCCCTGGAGAGGGTTCGGGCTTTTTCTGGGAATCCTCGTGCTGATTGATTGCATTCCCAACAACGCGTTTTCCTATCACCGGGAAACTTATTTATTGTGCATTTCCATTGCTCTCTTGGCGACGCAAGTGAAGAAAAATTCAGGGGTCGGAAGCCTGAATACTGAGGGAAAAGAAAAGGAAAAACCGCCGGTTCTTTCCGACTCCTGACTCACCCCGCCATGCTCGACACGCTTCAACATCTGCTGACCGATCCTTTGACCATCCTTGCCTGCGGCGTTTTCACCGTCGTGGGGATGATCGTCTTCTTGCGTGTCAACGCGTTTCTGGCCCTGCTCACGGCGGCCCTGGTCGTCAGTTTCATGACCCCACTCGCGCCGGGACAGTTCTGGGACGCCAATATTACGAATGTTTGCACCGCGTTCGGTAACACGGCCGGCAAGATCGGCATCCTTATCGCCATGGGGGCCATCATCGGCAAATGTATGCTCGAAAGCGGGTCGGCGGACCGCATTATCCGGTTCCTGATCCGTCTTTTCGGCGAGCGGTTCATCCCGGCGGCCCTGCTGGCCAGCGGCTTTTTGCTCTCGATCCCCGTGTTTTACGACACCACATTTTATCTGCTTGTTCCCATTGCCCGGAGCATTTACCGACGGGTAAAAAAGAATTACATTCTCTTTCTCATGGCCATCGGACTCGGGGCGACGATTTCGCACACGCTGATTCCGCCCACGCCGGGCCCCCTGATCATTGCCGACCGGCTGCATATTCCCATCGGCACGCTGCTCATCGTCTCCCTCCTGGTCGGTTCCTGCACCGCCCCGTTCGCTCTGGGAATCGCCTTTCTCATGAACCGACTGCTCCCGAATCCGGAGATTCATTTCGAGGATGAAGACATTGTCCCCGAAACGGACGTCCCGGAGACAAACGCCGAAGCGGCCGGTCCGTCGCTGTTTTGCGCGTTCGCCCCGATCCTGATTCCCGTACTTCTCATCGCCACGCAAACGACCATCGACATGCTTGAACGAGCCAAGACGCTCGTTTGGCCGGAATCGTTGGAACCGCTTCGTAACGTTTGCAGACTCCTGGGGAATCCGCAATTCGCCTTGATTCTCGCGGCCACGGTTTCCATGCTCATTCTCTATCGGGTCCGCAAACACAGCCTGAACAGTTTGGCGCGGAGCATCGAGGCCGCCGTGGTCAGTGCCGGCATGATCATTCTGATCACCTCGGCCGGCGGGGCCTTCGGAGGTGTACTGCAAGAGTCGGGGATCGGCCCCCGGATTCTCGAATTGTTCCGGGAGCGGGGCGAATTGACCGGCACTCTGCTTTTGCTTTTGGCCTTTGGAATCGCTGCCATGATCAAGTCGGCCCAGGGTTCGAGCACCACGGCGATGATCACCGCAGCGGGCATTTTTTCGGGCATTCTGGAAACCGCCGCGGGGAATTTACCGTACAATCCCGCCTATGTCGCCGTAACCATCGGACTGGGAGCCTGCGTAACGGGCTGGATGAACGACAGCGGCTTCTGGATCTTTTGCCGCATGGGGGGCGTGAAAGAGACCGACGCCCTGAAAACCTGGACGGTCGGCCTCGTCCTGCTCGGTCTCTCGGGCCTGGCTGTCGTCCTGCTGCTCAGCCGAATCCTGCCATTTACCACGCTTCCATGAATAGACCAACCATGTCCCACGAAAATTCCCCGCCGCTGTTGCTCGCTTTTCCTTCTTCCAGTGCCGCCCGACTCGTTTTGAATCGACCCAAGCGCAGCAACGCATTTTCGCCGGAGCTCCTAGAGGCTCTGTCTGTGGTGTTGGACGACCTCAAAGCCCGGCCGGATGTCCGAATCGTCCTGCTCACGGCCGAGGGTAAAAATTTCTGCGGCGGTCTCGACCTGGCACTGGCGGCGGAATCGGACGAAAAAGCCCGATCGATGTCGGCGGCGGTGGTCCGGTGCCTCACGGCATTGCGACATCTGCCCCAAACGGTCATTACGGTCGCCCAAGGGGCCGCGCGGGCCGGCGGGGGAGCCCTCATTGCCGCTTCGGATCTCGTCGTCGCCGAGGAAAGTTTCCACATCGCCTTTCCGGAAATTCACCGGGGGCTGGACCCGATTCTGCTTTTTCCGCTGCTCCGTCGCCGACTGGCACCGTCGGCTCTTTCGGAACTGCTCCTGACCGGACAAGCGATCGACGCGCATCGCGCCGAAAAGATCGGGCTGGTTCATCGGATCGTTCCGGCGGGGCAGGGGCTGGAGCGGGCGGAAAGTCTTGCCGACGAAATCAGCCGAAGCGCGCCCGGCCCTTTGAGAACAGCCAAGGAATTGATTCTCGCCCAGGAAACCACGGCCGCGGGCTGCCCGCTGGAAGTCGAATTTACACAGACGCTGGAAAGTCATCTCGCTTCATGGCAGTCCAACTCGGCCCGGGAAGGCGTTGCGGCATTTTTAGAAAAACGCCCTCCCGTGTTTTGAACTATCAATGCGTCACGGCGTAGACCAGGATGTTCGAGCCGATTTCCAGGGCGCTGCGGTCTTTGAGGCCGTAGGCGTAGGCATGTGGGAATTGCTCCCAACCGTTGCCCAGATCGAACCGGCTGTAGATCACGCCCGGCTTGCCGTCGAGCATGATCGCTTCCAGTTCGGGCCGCTCCAAAGGACCGAAATCCTCGAACGTACGCGGCGTGTATTCGACTTTACCGACGGAAAACTGGTTGTGATAAATCGGATGATCCAGCGGAATCCGCTCCAGCGGTTGGTCGGGAAACGCTCGGCGAATCTCACGACGGAACGACGTATCAAACGACATCCGACCGCAACAGGCGTCGGCGAGGAAGATTCCGCCGGCGTTGACGAACTGTCGGAGCCGGGCGACTTCCTCGTCGGTCCAGACGAAATCACGGTGGCCCGTCATGTACCACAGCGGATACGTCAAGGCGGCCGGATCCTTCATCTGGACGGCCATGCGTTTGAACTTGACGTCCATGGTCGAATTTTCCTTGACGAATTTCATGAGATTATGCACCGCATCGGGGTCCGGGTCCCAATCGCCTGAATGAACGATCTGGGCAAAGACGAAATCATCCCGGGCTGGCGCTTTGTCCTCGTGATAAATCTTGGACGTACTCAGGAACCGTCCGAGCTGGAAGGTTCCGAGCATATAGGTAACGATATTGGCCCCCACTTGCCGGGCCAGGTCGATGGTCATCCGGGTGCCCCGCTCGTGCTCGTGACCGTCCCAGCCGCAGGTCATGTCGGCCGTGGAAAAGATCACGGCGTCCCGGCAGCCGATTTCGATGGATTCCAAGCTCGGCTCGCCGGAATATTCGGTGCCGTCGCCTTTTTTGTATGTGAATTGTTGGTTCAGCTTGTAATAAGACGAAAACACAGGGTTGTCCGGCAGCATCGGACGCATCGGACGCTGTGGGAAAATCAAGGCCATCTCGCGCCGGAACGAATCGGTGAAATCCTTCCAGCCGCAACAGGCGTCGGCGATGATCGTGCCGCCATCGAGAACGTAACGCTGGAGATTTTCACGGATTTTGTCCGTTAATTCGAATTTGTTGTGCCCGGCAATGAGCAAGGCGGGCAGTTCTCGGGGATCGAAAGAGAACGACGCCAAATCGGATTCCACGCCCCGGTAATTGATTCCGAGCTTCGAGTTCGTCCAGTCGAGCAGCGTTTTGATGTCGGCCGGATCGGTCATCCAGTCGCGGTACATGGTCTGCTTGCCGTCCTTGATAATGAACCGGGGCGCGCCCAACGCAGCCTTGCCGATCAAGGCAGGCGGACTCGGGGGGCGTTTGTCCTCGCTGCGTCGTAGCGGCGTCACGGGGAGCGGCAACGGGGCGAATCCTTCGCCGCCGGTTTTGCCTTTGTTCTGCGCTTTCGGCGGCGGTCCGCAATCGATCGGACCGGTATCTTCCGTTTCCTGCCCGAAAACCGTGCCGGTCAAGGCG
>JBEBTM010000113.1:0-10219 GCA_040393745.1 Thermogutta terrifontis
TGACGGTCGAGTCGTGGTTCTATCCACATCCTTACGACGTAATGAGTGGTCGGATTCGTCCGAACACCTCACCGATGCGAAATGTTTCCTGGATCGCGTCTACTACACGGCCCGCCATGTGAGAAAGATGTATCGAGGTCGTATACTGTTCGAAGGTCGAACGATCTCATTCGATTCACCCGTCAATATTTTCGACAAAAATCCGATCGGAACCGTTGCCGAAATGATCCGTCGGGCCGGTCTGCCGGAACCGACCTTCCGTTGCAGAAATCGTTTTTATCGTCACCTGGTCCGTGCCATGAGTTCGTTGAAGCCGATTGAGACCATCGCTTCCGTCGGATGGAGCGGCAAGACCCAACGCTTGGAGTTTCCGCAATTTCAACTTTCGAAGACCAAGGGCGTGATTCCTAAGCCGGACCGGGCCAAACTCCTTGACGGTAATTTCCCGGCCAAGTATCTGGAGTCGCCCAATCTCGATACGAATCTATCGGACATTTCGATCGA
Organism: Thermogutta terrifontis; assembly: GCA_040393745.1. GTDB lineage: Bacteria > Planctomycetota > Planctomycetia > Pirellulales > Thermoguttaceae > WRKP01. The sequence goes on from JBEBTM010000113.1 coordinate 505, forward strand.
GGAACGCCAAACGATCTCTCAATGGCTCGGATACCTGACGCCGTTCTTGTCCGCTTGTTCCATTCCCGTCGTCTTTCCGATGATCGGCATGGATTTTCAGCCGACTTTTCTCAGCCGCTGTCGTATTGATTTTCTCAAGCCGATCTCGACGAAGCCTCTTGAATCGGATAAAATAGGCGGTGTTGCAATTTCTCACCTCGTTTACGGTGCCGCCATGCTCAATCGCAAGCTGATTTTGTTCGTTGCTCTTTTTCTCCTGAGTTTTCATGCCCTGATCGCGACGGCCAAGGAGACGCCGATCGCCGTTGCCGTCGACCGTGTCATCGATTCGGCCATTGAGGCAGCACTTGATGAAAAGCGGATCGTCGGTTGCGTCGTACTCGTTTCCCATGACGGCAAGCTCATCTATCATCGGGCCGCCGGATTGGCCGACCGCGAGAAGAATATTCCGATGCACGAAGACGCCGTCTTTCGGCTTGCCTCGGTCACGAAGGCGTTTACAAGCATGGCCGCCGCTTCGCTGATCGACAAAGGAAAGCTCGGCCTCGACGAACCCGTAACGAAATATCTGCCAGACTTCAAGCCGAAACTTGCCGATGGAAGCGAGCCGGTCATGACCGTGCGTCATATCCTGTCGCACACCGCCGGACTGAATTATTCCTTTTTCGAACCGCAAGACGGACCATATCATAAGGCCGGTGTGTCCGATGGTCTGGACAGTTCCGGTCTCACATTGGAAGAAAACCTCCGGCGGGTCGCTTCGGTTCCGCTGTTGTTCAAACCCGGTACGGCCTGGCATTATTCGCTTTCGCCGGATGTTCTCGGGGCCGTGATTGCCAAGGCGAACGGAACGACATTCCGGGAAGCGATGCGGGAACACATCACCGGTCCGCTCAAAATGCGGTACGCCGGATTTTCACTCGACAAATCGCTGGATAATCCGACTCGCATTCCGACGCCCTATTTCAACGGCGAGACGGAACCGGTCCGCATGAAGGAGCCGCAGGAGTTCAGCGGGATCATCTATTCGCCTAAACGGATTTTCGATACGACAGCGTTTCCATCCGGCGGTGGAGGAATGGCCGCGACGGCATCGGATGTCATGCTGCTTCTGGAAGCAATCCGCACATGCGACGAATCGATTGCAAGTCGCGATATCTTTTGGAAGATGGACGAGGATCAAACCGGCGACAAGGGGCCGGAGCCCGGTATCGGATTCGGTCTCGGCTGGTCCGTCGTGCTTGATCCTGAAGTCGCGAAAACGCCGCAATCGAAAGGAACTATCGCATGGAGCGGGGCCTATGGTCATCATTGGTTTATCGACCGGAAACGTGACTTGTCGGTCGTTATCTTGACCAATACGTCTTTTGAAGGCATGAACGGCAAGATCACAACCGACATCCGTGATGCCGTGTACGAGTCCGTGCGAAAAATCGCCATTCCCTCGATCGAAGATGAGTGGATCACTCCTGAACCAGGCAAGGAAGAACTGGAAAAACGGTTGTCCAACACGAAGATCAACAAGAAAGCGTATATTTACCTCAGTCCGTCGTCCCAAAACGGTAACATCGGCTATGGCGAATATCTGTCTGAAGAATATCGTATGAATCAATTCGCACAGCACCTGAAAAAGTATCTCCTTGACGCCGGTGTACAAGTTCTTCCCGAACTTCCGCCGGTGACGAAAAAGCAGTTCGACGATCCGAACTTCGCTCGACCATCGCTTCGATCACGATTGAATCAAAGCATGGAGACGGCGAAAGAATTGGAACAAAAGGAACCGAACGCCCCGTTTTATCACATTGCGTTGCATACGAACGCTTTCAACGGAAAGGTTCGCGGCGTCGAAATCTTTGTTGATTCGGCCAATCCGAAATCCACGGCGATGGGAGAAGCCCTTCTGGAAGCGTGCGTTGCGGTTTACCATGAAGACCATCCGGAAGAAGCAAAGACGCATACGACGACGGCGTCACGAAAATTCTGTCGCGGCGTCAAGGACACGGGAAAATTGATCGAAGCCCAGGAAAAGAACACGAAGAACGCCATGTTGATCGAAATGGGTTTTCATGATAACAAAGAGGATTCCCGGTGGATGATGGACAATATTGCCGAAGGGAATAAAAAAGGCGGCGTCAACCGAATTGCCAAAGCGATGGCCGACGCGATCGTTGAACATGTCAACGCTCAAAAGTAGAATCAATGATCGATATTTTCCGCCTTTGGATATGTCTACGAATACTGTTTCGACCTTGACATGAAAAATTCACGACCATGTTTGGAAAACGTAAAGACAAACAAACCGAATCGATTGCTTTGTTGGAAGCCGCGGAGAATGGCGACATTGCTGTTTGCCGCAAATTGATCAAGTTGGGAACGAACGTCAACGTACGGGACGACAGCGGTTTCTCGCCGCTTGTCTTGGCCGCGATGAACCACCATGCCGACATCTGCGATTTGCTCTTGAACGCCGGAGCCGAATTGGATACGACAATTCGAACCTGTCAGGGAATCACGCTCCTGCACCATGCCGCCTCCGGTGGATTGTTACGATTATGCCGTTCCTTGGTGGATGCCGAAGCCGAGGTCGATACGCAGACCGACTTCGAATACACGCCGCTCCATTTCGCCGCCATGCAGGGACAGGCCGATGTTTGTCGATTGCTCCTGGATCATGGTGCGACGACCGATCCCGTCTTGCCGCGAGCATGGTGGCACGATTCCAAGCCACTGCACAGTGCCGCCTACGCGGGACATGTCGAAGTCGTTCGGATTCTGCTCAATGCCGGAGCGAAACTTGATCCGATCGACACGTTCAACGGTGACGAAACGCCACTCCACAAAGCATTGCATGAAGGGCATTTTGAAATTGCCCGGATGCTGATTCATGCCGGAGCCGACGTGAACCTCCGCGACAACGGCGGCAACACGCCGCTTCTGGCGTTGCTCCATTACGATATGGATTATGGTGTCAACGGTTTGATGCGTGGTCCGCGTGAGCCGTTCGATCCCGAAAAGGAGCGTGAACGGATGCGGCCGAATTTCGAAAGTTTGTACGATGAGAACCCGGTTTTTCGTCAACTTTACCCCAGCAAGGAAGAGTTCGTCGAATCGAATATTCAGAGCATGTTGGAAACTTTATCCGAGCCCCGCCCGGAATATCCTTTTCTCGGTCTGGACGAACTCTACGATCTGGCGAAGCGGCTCATCGACGCCGGTGCGGACGTCAATCAGAGTTCCGATAACGCACCTCCCATCGAAATACTTTGGGAGCCGGGGCGAGAAAAAGTACGTCAACTGCTCGTCGAAGCGGGTGCCGTTCTTGATCCGCACCGTCGGGCCGTGGATGGTCGAACACCGCTCCACATCGCCGCAATGCTCCGGCGAATGGACTTCTGCCGCGAACTGCTTCAACTTGGAGCGGAAGTCAACGCACTGGATAACAGGGGCCGCACGCCGTGGGACTACGCCCCGGAACCGGGCTGTAACCCGGCTCGTTATGCCGAAATCGCCGAGTTGCTGCAATCGCACGGCGGGAAGCGGACCGTCCCAGGGGAGCAAAAGTAAACGTGTCCTTATGCGGGTGTCTAAATTAGACGCCTACTCTTTTGCGAATCAATCAAAAATCGTGAAGATGGATTCCATCTTTCTACGTCGTAAAATCTTACCGCAGAAAAATGATAATGCTACGTAATCAGGAAAATTGATTCAGGAATCGCCGGTGCCATATGAAAGGTGCGGAGTATCTGCTTCGTCATAAAGCGATTTGATGTTCCGTTGGCGACCGTCTTCCGTTTGGCCGAAAATATCCGGAGAGAACACCCGATCGACCGCTCCATCTGGAAAAATCAGCCTTTTCGTGATAGACTGATTCGCATGACGTTCACGATTCCCCCACTCCATTCCGGCGGCGTGATGCTGACGTACAAGTGCGACAACGCTTGCCGACATTGCCTGTATTGCTGTTCGCCGAAATCGTCCGAGGAGGTGATGAGCGAAGCGATGATCGACCGGACCATGTCGGTGTTGTCGAAAGAGCGGTCGCTCGACGGCATTCACTTCGGCGGTGGAGAGTGCTCGCTCTTTTTCTACCGGCTGCTCTACGCGATTCGCAGTGCCGTCCGGCATGGCGTGCGGACCGATTATCTGGAAACCAACGGCGGCTGGTGCGTCGATGAGCAAACCGCGATGGACGGTTTCAAAAAACTCCGCGATGCCGGATTGCCAGGCGTGCTCATCAGTGCGTCGTTGTTTCATCTGGAGTTCATCCTGCTCAATGTCACGAAAACGGCGATCAAGGCGGCAAACCCTGTTTTCGGTGGAGTGTTCGTTTGGACCGGCGAAGTGCTGCGGCTCATGGAACGATTGCCGGATCACGACAAGAAATATCCGCTGCATGAATCGTGTCATCTGCTCGGTATCGATCCGACCGATGGCTCGCTGTGGAATGTCCATTCGTACTTGAATCCCTGCGGCCGGGCGGCTCGGCGATTGTCCGATGGTTTGAAACGACATCCGGTTGAAAAGTTTGAGGGTGATGCCTGCGGTCGGACGTTCCGTTCGACATCGCATTTTCACATCGACCCGCATGGCAACTTGTTCACAGGCCACTGTCCCGGTATCTCCGTGGCGAATGTCGACAATCTGCATCCGGTGGTCGATGAAGAAACCTCTCCGTTCTTCGTGGCATTGTGCAACGGCGGCCCGGTCGAAGCCTGGAAGCGTCATGCCTCGGAATTCGAGCCCGACGCCGCCGGATATATCTGCAAATGTCATTTCTGTCTCGAACTACGGCAACACCTTTTTGAGCAGAATAAGTTTGACGAACTGCGTCCGGCGGAAATGTATCGAAGTTGAGACGAGCCCTATTTCGAAAATCCTTCCATGAGCACGAGACGATATTTGATCTTGACGACGCTTTGGGCGGCGGTCCTGCCGGGGCTCGTCGTATCGACGCCGTTCCTGCTCCTCGGTTGCATCACTCCGGCCATTATTGTTGCGGGGCCGTTGCTCGCCTTGGTCATTTTTCTTTTCTACCGTTTCAATCGTTTTATCCGTGCGTTTGACAAGACGGCTCGCGAGGGCCGGATTCCGACGTTGTTTCCCGTTCGGATACTCCCGTTCTTTCTTCCGTTGTATTATGTGCTGATACTGACCGCGATCGGATTTTATCGTATTCCCGGAAATAAGGATGCGGTACAAGAGTTGTTCATTTGGAGACTGCCGCAATACTTTCCATGGAATATCTTCAATTCTCTTTCGAGAATCTTCGGCGGCAGTGCCGGGACGGAAAGCGGAGTGCTTGTTCCCTTGATCGCTTCCGCCTTGACCGCCGTCGTCGGTTCGATTTATATTTTCCGTGTTGCTCCGCCGTCGCGATTCAGGGCAACCGGCATGATCTTGATGCTTGCCGTCACGGTTGCTCTCGGTTGGACAGCCCTTCATTGGCAACAACGTTTTCGTGAAAACCTCCTAACCCGTGACCATGACGCCGTTGTCGTTCAAGACGAGAAAGGTCGACAACATTGGGGCGGCGACGAGACCGATCTGAGCGAATACCAGCCGTTCAAACCGGACAATAAATTGGTCAAGATCGAAGTCTCGACTCTGACCATTGAATCGAAACAGCCTCGCATTCATGGTGCGTTGGCATTGTATCCCGTCTACGCCGCCGCCGTCGAAGCGATTTATCGCAACGTCGAGGCCAAGCAGTTCGGCGACCGCTACGGACAAGACAATCTCATCCAGGGCGGCACAACACCGGCGGCATTTGAATCGTTGCTTGAGGGCAAAGTCGACATGGTTTTCATGGCCAAGCCGTCGCTGGAACAGATGAAGGAAGCCGAACATCGAGGGAAAACACTGTCGATCACACCGATCGGCAGCGAGTCGTTCGTCTTCTTCGTGAGCAAAGTCAATCCGGTCGAGAACCTGACGGTCGAACAAATTCGCGACATTTATTCCAAACGGATCACGCGATGGAATGAACTCGGCGGGAAGAACGAGAAAATCCTGCCGTTCCAGCGGCCTGAAGGTTCCGGCAGTCAGACGGCGATGGAACGGATCATGGGCGATGTGCAACTTGCCAAGCCGGTGCAAGAAGAATTTCAAATCTCGATGGGCGGCATCGTCAATCGTGTCGCCGATTATCGCAACTACGGTAATTCGATCGGTTATTCGTTCCGTTATTACGTCGAGGGAATGCTCAAACACGACGGTGTCAAATTGCTTTCGGTCAATGGTATTGATCCGACAATTGAAAATATTCGAAACGATATCTATCCGTTCACCGGCCCGATGGTCATTATCACTGCCGGAAGTGAAAACCCGAACGTTCCGAAGCTGATCGACTGGTTCCTCTCGCCACAAGGTCAGGATTTGCTGGAGCGGGTCGGCTACGTTCCACTCGTCCCGACGGATGTCACAATCATTGACAGTACAAAATGAAAAATGTGTGTTCTCTGCTACATCTCAACGGATCGGGTAATTGATGATGTTCCTTTTGATGAGAACGACCGGAAATTCAACATCCGGCGGGAAGAAAAGCGTCCGAGTTGCCTGACCAAGCGATTCGTTTATTACTGTGGTTCGAGCCAGAGTTGTGGTTGCGGGTTCGGCAACATGAATATCACGGAAGAAATCTTGCGACAAACGGAGCAAGGATTGTTGGCAGGGGAACTTGCCGACGAAATCGCGTGGCTCTGGTGGGATCAAAAGCAACCGCCGCCCAAGGACAAAGAGGAATTCGACCGAACGGCGGAAGAAATTCGGGCATCCCACCGGGTCACCTCGGCCTTGTACAGATTGATCGAAGAAACCTGCAAGGCGGGTTTCGATTGCGAACTCTTGGTTTGCTGGGCGGGTAACGAAGACAAACCCGTCACGGAAACAAAAGAGATTCACCTTGACCGCGAGTCGATTGATGTGGATTTTACGGTCGCCGTCAACGACATTGTTCTGCTCTACCGATTTATGAAGTCGGGATAATCACGTTCCGGCGGCAGACGTACAACGGAAAGAGATGGCCGAGTAAAACGAACGGCACGCTCACCTGAAACGCGAGGTCGCGATCAAGCTTGTCAAGGGAACGCGACGCCTCGATTCTCACGCCGTCGCACGATTTTCGCAGGAGATCGAAACGCATCGGCTTGCTTGCGACCACGGCATTGGTCGTCGTTATTGTCGGTGCGATGATTCTGTTCGCCTTGTCTCCACGGCAGCCTGGCATTTTCGATGAACTCGTCGCGAATGAGCCGTCTATTGCCATGCCGGTCGAGTCGCCTGTTGTTGAACCGATTAAGCCGCAAAACAAGGCTGACGTGGAACTTGCCTCGTGGAGTGAGACGACTAAACGGGAGGAAAAATCGTCGGTGGAAATTACGGAAAAGCCCGTCGTTTCCGCTACGCCGTTCGTCGTTGAAAAGTCGTCGCCGCCCGTAATCGTTGATCCTCCAAAGGAAAAACCACAACCGCAACCCGTTGCTGAGCCGAAACCGGTCGAAGTCGCCCAGCCGGTCAAGGTCGCTCCGCCCGCTCCGCCCGCTCCGCTACCGGTCGATCCGAAGGACGATCCGAAAAACATTCCACTGAACAAGCTGTACTGGAACAAGGCGATGTCGGGCAAGGCGTCGTTCGATTACGAGAGCAACAGCGGCTGCTATGCGATCGGCGAGGGTTTGTACATGTTTGAAATTCATTGGTCGCCGCGTGGAGCCGACGATGTTTACATCACCAGCAATGGCCGGAGTGTCGACGCCGTCGCCCTCGTGCCGGGAATCGGTTCGCCGAAACGGATCACCCAGGCGAGTCGACTCGATTTTTCGTCCTATCATCGTACCGTCAAGGTTGGCGAGCAGACCGTCTTGCGAAACCAGCACGGAAAATACGCCGTCGTGCAAGTCACCCGCGTCGTCAATCGCGACCGTGTTCCCGCTCCTCGTAACCTCCTTGAGTTTTCGTACTATATCCTTCCGGACGGCGACGATTTCAGCAAGGCGAAGTGATTTTCGGATTACGGCAGAATTTCCCTGATCGACGCTTTTCGCAATTCGTAGACGTTTCCCGCCGTGAATCCCGCGAAATGCAGTCGAGCTTTGTCTCGTGAGTCGTTCGCCGTAAAGTCGTACTGAATACTCTTCCAGTCCTTGCCGACCGGCACTTGCCAGAACGTGAATTGGTGATAAGTCGGCGATTCCGAGCTGACATTCATTCGAATTTCCGTTGCCACGTTGCAACGCATCTCGATTTCGACACGATATTTCTTTCCTCGTTCTATCTTGAACGGCGCGTAAAACAATTGCGGCAATCCGTCCCCCATCACTTTCTGAACGTCTATTCTCAAACCCCCCTGTCGACCTTCCGCGATACCGAGCCGCTGGCCCTCGTGCTGTTGCTGCCAATGCTAATCGTTGTCCTGCCATTGCGGTTTGTAACCGTCCTTGAATGTCGAAATCCTCAAAAGTTCGGGACCGAATCGCACGTTTTCGCCGGTCTCGAACGGATTCTCCAACTTGACGGTTGCTTTGTTCAATGGAGTTTCTTGTGGGACTTGATCGGAGCTTTCAATCGGTTTTGCAGCAACCGGCTTGATCTTGGGCGTCGAGGCGGCGGCAAGCGGCTGAGGTGTTTCCTGGATCAGCCTCGTACTCTTCATCGCCCAGTGAGCGAGGCCGTAGGCGGCGAAACCGAGAACCGTGACGACCACGACGAATAACAGGACGAAAAATGAGGAGTCGTTGTCCCGTTGCCGAACCATCTGCTTGTTTTCGTAAGCGTGCATTGGCTTGGCGTCCTCGAATACCGACGCCGTAGGCTTGTATGGCTTCGGCGGACCGTCATGGACGTAATCGCTGCCGGGCAGTTTTTCCTCGGGGCGGTTCTTCGACGGCGTCGCGACGGGCAACGATACGATCTTGTCCCGCAGCGACGGATAGACCTCCTGCGGAATGACGCCTTGGAGTACGTGATGGGCGATCTCTGCCAGCCACGACGCCTTTTCATCAATGGTCAGCGGCTTGTCGAATGCTTTGATATACGCGGCGATATCAGGTCTGACCGGTAGAATCGGAGGCATCGGCGGCATTTGAAAACCGGCGGGAAATGGATTGTTGGACATATCGCACTTGTTGATTATTGCTGTTTCGACGGAATCGTCAACTTACCCTCGAAGGAGATGTATTTGATTTCCAGCGGATGACGGGTTACTTCGACATCATCCTCATGATTCAGGTTCCTCGCGATGCCGCCACGAAAAAATTCGTCCCCAAGCCCTGATCGGCAAACGCATCCTCTGGCCTATGCTTGAGTTGCCACCTCTCAACCCACCCCGGGACAGGGATGACGCAAAGCGCAAACCCATGTACGAGCAAGCATTGCGTACGTTTCGATGGCAGAGTCGGACACCGGCACCAACGCCGGGAGCCGTAGGGACATCGCTGTTTTACGGCGTTTCACAAATTTTCGGATAACGCCCCCGCGTTCTTGTTTGTAGAGAGGATTCAGTCACTTTTTCAATAACTGGAAGAATTGCCATGGATATACAAATCAAAATCGATGAGATGCCGCACCGTATCAGCTTTCAAGAATTAGCCGAACTTGCGAGAACAGGAAAAATCCAACGGGATACCCCTGTTTTCATTGATGGAATTGCACGACGTGCGGAGAATGTCGAAGGAATTTCATTTGCAGGAGTTTCAGCTGTACCGCCTCCGCTTCCGCC
>JBEBTM010000114.1:0-10211 GCA_040393745.1 Thermogutta terrifontis
CCAAAAGGTAAAACCTAAAGGTGTCGCCTGAAGGCGAGGGTTTTAGACCCATCGTTGAGACAATAAATTTTATTACGTGAAGTGAGCTTCTTATGAATAGATTTGTTAGAGATATGGTCGAAACCGAAAAACATCAGGCTCGCATATATGAAGTTCTTGAATTTATAAGCAATAAAGGACCTAATGATATTTTTATTGATGACGTAAAGGATTATGTAGAACATGCAGAATGGGGCAGCATAGAATTCTCTCCAGTCTTGACTAAAAAACCGTACTTTTTACGTTATGCCCTTCAAGGAGATGGACTTATTCGCTTTCAAGAGAAAGAATTGCACAAGGAGTTCCAAACCATGGCAAGTTTGAGCAAGGAAATCACAAAAAAAGGAACAGCATTTCGGATTCAATTCGAAGATGCCGGTAATCAACGTCGTTCCATTCGTCTCGGAGTTGTCCCGGAAAAACACGCGAAACTCTTTTGTTCGCGGGTCGAGGAAATTGTTTCATGTCAACTGTCCGGCTTGACGCCGTCGCGGGAAACTTCCGTGTGGATTGGCGATCTATCCGACAAGATATACGAGAAACTATCCGGCGTCGGACTGGTTCCTCCGAGACGGACAACGGAAATCGACGCTTACATCCGGACATTCATCGCCCGGCATCAGGATATCAAACCCGGTACCCGAACTCGCTGGAATCTGGACCGGAAAAAGCTCATTGGTTTCTTCGGGACTGAACGTCGAGCCGACACGGTTACCCGACAAGAGGCCAATGAATACAAACAGTATCTCTTCAAAAAGAAGCACGCTCGGGCGACGATCTCGAAGTTTCTCTCAAACGCCCGAATGTTTTTCAGTGCGATGCTTGCCGATGGACTGATTCGGAGCAATCCCTTCGACGGTGTAACCGTTACGGCAGTCGTCAATGAAAGCCGGAACGTCCATGTCCCCAGCGACGTCATCGACAAGGTCATGGAAACCGCCCCGGATGTCGATTGGCGAATTATCATCGCTCTTTCCCGGTTCGGAGGTTTGCGGTCGCCTTCGGAGGTACTTTCCCTCAAATGGGAGAACGTCTTTTGGAGAAAAAAGCGGATTCTCGTTGTTTCTCCCAAGACCGCCCATCACCCCAACGGTCAACAACGAGAGATTCCCATATTCAAGGAACTGGACGGTCCTCTCCGAAATGCGTGGAACTCAAGGCCCGTTGATGCGGTCTTCGTCGTGTCTCGGCATCGGAGTCGGGGCCGATGAAACTGATGATTGGGCTGCCTGTAATCTCAGAGAGCCGTTTCTGGACATTTTGAGACGGGCCGGTGTCTCGCCGTGGCCGAAGCTCTTTCAAGCGATGAGAGCGTCCTGTGAGAACGATCTGGTCGATGCCGGATATCCTCTGTCCGCGATCACGGCTTGGATGGGTCACACAACCAAGGTTGCCGAGAAGCATTATTTGCGTGTTCGGAAGGAACACTTCGAGAAAGCGGCAGAAAATGGGGCCAAAATGAAGGAAAATGAGAGGCTGAACTGCGATAACCTCAACAATCCCAACGAAAGTCCGTCCGAAAAAACGGTGCAAAATCCGGTGCAACAGGCGTCTGAATGGACCTGCACCGACATGCACCGGATTTTTGAAATGCCTGAATTTGCAGGCTCGTTCGCGTTGATGCAGGTGCTTGCAGATAAAGGATTAGCCGAGGCGGGACTCGAACCCGCATGACCTTTCGGTCAGGGGATTTTAAATCCCCAGCGTCTGCCATTCCGCCACTCGGCCTCGGACAATTTAAAAATGTCCGCGTCTATTCAACATAGCGTGTCAATATCGCGGTGGGGGCGAATCATAGAAATCGCCATTGTAACGCGAGGCAGCCAAGTCGTCCATGTATCCTCCGCCCGATGGGTAATACTCCATATCACTCGAAAGACCCAGACTACCGCCGTCCTCACCCACGCCCAAAGCGAAACGGTCATTCTGCACCGTCAATGATTGCATCCAACGATGATAATAGTCAAACGCCAGGATCACAAAAAAAACACAACCCACCGTCGAAACAATCGCTGCAATCATCAAAAAACCGTTTGCTGTCGCACCGTCGAGATTCGGCGGTGCCGGTTTCACGGACGCTGTTCCCGGACCTCCACCAGCACTGTTCGGGTCCGTAACAGGATCGGTGGTTGTAATGTCACGCGGGTCCTCTGGCAAAAGCGTCGGCTCCTCCGTCTTAGTAAGAACCTCTGGAATGTCGGATGGATCAGGTCTTCTTCCGGCGGGAGGCGGCAGGGCAATAGCTTGGTCAAGCCTTTCGGTAATCCCCCCGACTTGGCCGCGGATCACCGATGTGTCTTCACCATCCCGGGAATTTTCCAGGCTCTTGGGCAGAAAACCACGGCCGAATGTTCTTTCGTCCTCTTGCTCTCTTGTTCGCGATGTTGGGCGGTTCAGCACAATCGGCGAATCGCTCTTATCCACGGGAAACTCGGGCCACATCGGCAAAGGCGGTCTTTTCGGCGCAATTGCAGCGATCGTCTCCTCCGCGTCCGATGTTTCAAGGATCGTTGGAAAGCCTGTTGGGCGGTCACTCGTCCGGTTTTCTTCCGCCGTCACTAAATCAGGTTTCGACTCTTCAGCCGCCTTCAAGGGAAACATTTCATCAACACGAACAATTCCGCCGACCGGGGCCGAGGACTCGACCGACGGTGTTTCCACAAAAGTACGGCGCTGGGTCGTTGTGTTCGGCGGTAAAATGTGACGCTCCACAATCTGCGTTTCCATGGCCGGAACTTCGCAGACTGTCGTTACGACCCGGCCTGACGTCGAGAAGACCGGTTGATCGTAGGAACGAACCGCTTCATAGACCGGGGGAGCACTTTGGGCCGACAGGGGATATTCCACGATTACAGGCGAATACGTCGTGTACACCGGCCGCTCGACCACCATAGGCGTGGAAACGACCGGATAGTTTGCCGTCGCGGCCGGGGCGGGCGAATAAAGCGGGGCTGTCGTCAACGGTGCTGCCGGTCGAGATTCCGCACGGGAAAATGGACGAAAAAGGCCCGGAAACAGCAGGCAGGAGCCATCGGCGGCCAAGGTCGAAGCTGTCAAAACCGGCGCGAACAGGGCTGCAATCAGCAGCGTGGTGATCGAAAAACGTCTCATTGTTCACGAGCTCCTTCGAGGAAGTCGCCCCGGGGGGGAGGGGCTGTTGTCTTTCTTTGATACGAAAACCGGCGTGAAAAAGTTCATCCAACAAGTGATTGAGTATAGCGTTTTTTGTCAAGTCGTTGAACCGGGGGCATCGTGGCGACGTCTCAAACGGAAGCGTGCAGACTAACCATGGAAAATATTCACGACATCCATTTTTTTCGGCCACGGCTGCTGGGGATATTCATCGTCTGTCGGTATTTCACCACGGTCCGACGGGCGACCTTGATTCCGGCTTCATCCAGCAGTCTGACGATGGCGTCGTCGCTGAGCGGGTCCGACTTGTCCTCTTTATCGATAATTTCCCTCATTTTCAGTCGAACGGCATCCTGGGCAACAACGTCTTCACCGTCCGAGGTTGGCAAAGCCCCGCTGAAAAACCGCTTGAGGGGGAAGATTCCTTGGGGAGTCATCATCCATTTTTCGTCGCAGGCCCGGGAAATCGTTGTAATATGGACACCGACGGTATCGGCAATCTGCTGCATTTTCAACGGCTTGATCGCTTGTGGGCCGATTTCGAAGAAATCAACCTGGTAATCCACAATCGCTTGAGAAACTCTAAGCAGCGTCGAGCGTCGCTGGTTGATGGCGTCAATGAGCCACTGGGCGGAGCCGATTTTCTGGCGAATATAATCCCGAGTCGTCTTCTCCGTTTGCCTGTTTTTGAGCATGTCCTGGTAATAACGGTTGACATGCAGATATTGTGAGCGGCCCTCTTCGAGTCGAACAACGTATTGGCCGTCTTCATTTTTGTCGACAAACACGTCCGGGATGATCGTCGCGGAAGCCTGGCCGGTGAACTCCGAACCCGGCCGGGGATTCAGATGCCGCAGATCCTCAACGGCCTCTTGGATCGTCTCCAATGCAAACCCTGTTGATCGAGCGATTTGTGGCAATCGGTTGGCGGAAATATCCTTCAAGTGCGACTGGATCAGGATGCGAAGAACGTCAACGTGCGGCATGTTTGGTCGTAATTGCAGAATCAAACACTCCTTCAAGTCCCGGGCTCCGATTCCGGGCGGATCAAGGCGGTGAATCAGACTCAGGGCTTCCTCGGCCAAGGCGATTTCTTCGGGTGCGACATTACGAAGACCTTTTTGATCGTCCTCCATTTTTTCGGAACGTAAGAACGCCTCGATTTCAAAGGGAAAATAGCCGCCGGGGTCGAGATTGTTGATGATTCGCTCGGCCATGTCCCGCAGGGGAGCGGAGAGATCGAACCAACCGAGCTGCGCGGTCAGGTAATCTTGGAGCGTTTCCGAGGGTGACGAAAAATTGGCCAGCGCGTCAGCCCGGCGTTCGTCTTCGCTTTCAAGCCAGTTCTGACTCCGGGCGGGTAGTTCATCGATTGTGTCTGAATAATTTTGCGCAAACTCGTCCGCAAGCTGGAACTCCTCGGTGGAATTATTATCCGAGTCACCGAAGGAAAGTTCCGGTTCATGTTCGACCAACGGCATCGGCTCGGTTTCTTCCGGTTCGTCGGTTTGATGATCGCTTGCTTCTTTCAGTGGATCATCATCGGCTTCTGATTCGCCGTCCACGTCCAGTTCCAAGATCGGGTTCTCCTCCAACTCCTGGTCGATACGCTCTTCGAGTTGCTGAGCGGACAGTTGCAGAATCTCCATCGACTGGATCATGCGCTGTGACATGACCTGTTTTTGTTCCAGCCGTAATTCGAAACCGAAGGAGAGACTCATCTATACTTCAAACCGTCAAAATAGAGTTCTACTTGCCGTCGCGAAGCCGTTCACCAAGGTAGTTGTCCAGCTTGGGGATCAACAGGATCTTTTCATAGGTCTTTTCAAACGGGTAGGCGACCCGACGGAAAGTGACGGTCAGATCTTCCAAGACGACGTAACAGGCCTTGGGATTGCGATCCCGGGGTTGCCCGACGGAGCCGACGTTAATCATGGCTTTTTTACTGCCCAAGGTGAATTTTTCGCCGATGTCCTCGGGGGAGAAAAACTCGCGATCCTCGGTGAACACACCGGGAACATGAGTGTGTCCCTGAAAGGAGTATTTCGGGACCAACGCAAACAGGCGTTCGATCTTTCGTTCGTTGTAAATGTCGTCCTGGAAAACATATTCGTTCAAAGGATTCCGGGGCGAGCCGTGGACGAACAAGAAATCCTCATCGCGGTACATCCTCGGAAGCTCGTTCAGGAAATCCCAGCGTTCGTTGGCATCGGGTTTGCGAAAATCCTCAAGCTGCTCCCGGGTCCATTTAATGGCCCTCTCGGCACTACTGTTGAAACCTTCGGGATCGAAAAGCGATGCTTGGTCGTGATTGCCTAAAAGGCACATGGCTGCCCTTTTTCGCATGATGTCGATACATTCGATCGGATTGGGACCGTAACCGACCAGATCGCCGAGACAAAAAATCTCGGTGATTCCTTGGGAATCAATATCTTCCAGGACAGCTTCAAAAGCTTCCAAATTACTATGTATGTCACTGATAATAGCACGTTTCAACGGGGTACCTCGCCTGATTTTCCACGAGTCAATGAAATGAGTGGGGATCGGACCCTCCGCAGTCCGAACTTATAAAAAGAACCTTTGACGAGAGCAAGAACCGTGCCCAACGTGTTGGGAAAACAAGGCAAGGGGCGCCAAACCGCGGTTCGTCACACGGTCATAGTACGACAGTGTAGATGCTTCTCCAAAAACACCCCTCACTGTTATCATAACAATTCAGGGGGAATTTGGATACTGGAAGAGAGAAAGAATTCGACAATTCCGTGAAAACACGGGGAAATACCCTGTTAAAATGGGCGACTTTTCCGGCATGGTTGGAAAAAAACATCCGCTGAGGTGGGTTTTGAAAATCGATAGGCAGGTGCCCCTTAACGAAAGGAGCCAACCACCCTACCGTGAACTGTTCTCCACTCCCGGTTCATTAAGCTTATACTCGTCTATGACAGTCGAGTTTTGAAATCTTCGTAGTGGAATTCCCTGATAATCTGGACATTTCCATCCGGTGTATCGCTGTCGCAGGAAACGATCGAAGGCAGTTTGATGCCGTTGAATGTCGTATTTTTGCAGATCGTGTATTGAGACATATCGGCAAAGACGACCCGGTCACCAACTTTCAGCGGTTTTTTAAACAGGTACTCACCGATGATATCGCCGGACAGGCAGGTTTTGCTGCCGATGATGTATTTGTACCGACCTTCTTCCAAGGGCATGTCCATGTCGCCGGACTCGATGACCCGGCGAGCCTTGAGGATTTCCGGCGTATAGGGCATTTCCAACACGTCGGGCATGTGGGCGGCCGCCGAGGTGTCCAGAATCGCAACGTCAATGCTCGTCGGGTTTTCGATCACGTCCAGCACCGTGGCGACGAGGTAACCTGTGTTCAGGACATGCGATTCACCGGGTTCGAGGAAGACGTCCAGTTCATATTTGTTCCGGAAATCGTTGATGATCTCACAAAGTCCATCAACATCGTAGCCCTTGCGGGTAATGTGGTGCCCGCCGCCGAAGTTGATCCATTTGAGCTTCTTGAAATATTTCTCGAACCGTTCGACGACCAGTTCCAAGGTCCGGTAAAGCACGTCGGAACCCTGCTGGCACATCGTATGGAAGTGGAAGCCGTCGATACCTTTAAGGGAATCAAGATTGTTAATGACCTCGGCCCGCATGCCGAATCGAGACCGGACCGTACAGGGATTGTAAATTTCCATCTGGACTTCGGAATACTCCGGATTGATCCGGTAGCCGCAATGAATTTTCCGGCCCGATTTTTTGATCATGGGATGGAATCGTTCGAACTGCGCCTCCGAATTGAAGACGAGATAATCGACCAACGGTAACGCGGCTTCAAGCTCGGCTTCGGAATAGGCCGGCGAATACATATGGATCGTCTTGCCGAATTCTTCCTTGCCGAGAAAAACCTCGTTGAGACTGCTCGCGGCAACCCCGGAAAGATAGGGTGCCATATCCCGAAAGACGCCCCAAGTGGAAAACGCCTTGAGAGCGAGCAGGATTTTACAGCCGGTGCGTTTTTGGACATCGGCGTGGACCTCCATGTTGCGGCGCAATGCCGCGCGGTCGATGATGTAGTAGGGGGTCGAAAGGTTGACCGAGGCGTAGTCGAAGGTTTGTTCCATCAAGGTAAACGGGGGCAAAGAGGAAAGGAAAGTCAAAACCCGAACGAACGGATGATGATATACGACACCGGACAAATGTCAATCGGGATCCGCATTCCGGTATGGTTCAAACAATTCAAAAAGCTCCTTGCTGACAAGTTGTCCGTCTTTTCTTTTGTTTTCGGAAAGAGAAATCGGCGTTCTGCTATGACTGTTCACGGCAAATGGGTCGGCTCCGGCATCAATGAGGATACGGCAAACCTCTACATGGCCGTGAAGCGAGGCATCGAAGAGCGGTGTGGCGTTTCCCGCGTCTTTGGCTTCAATATTCGCTCCATGATCAAGCAATCGGGAGCAAATCTCCGGGGTTCCAGATTCGGCGGCCAAATGAAGCAATGTTTGACTATATCTTAATCGTTTGGCAACGTCGACCTTGGCCCCGGCATCGACGAGACGATCGAATACTTCAATATGCCCTCTTTCCACGGCGCAGTCCAGCGCTGTTTGATGGTATCTGTCGGTATCTTCAATGTTCCGCTTCTCTTCGATCCAGAGGGCAAGGATTTTTTGAAAAAAATCCAAGTCGCCGCCGATGCCGGCGCAATGCAGTAAAGTCCTTTCTTCGTGTTCCGTACGAAGGCCCAAATCAAGAGGGATTTTCAAGTTTTCAAAGTATCGAATCAACCTCCCATTTCCCGATTCGGCCGCCGCATAAAGCAACAAGGGAGAATCAGTGGGAGTTTGATACTCTTCGATAAAAAGCCTGCACACGTCGAGCGAACCGCATTTGGCCGCGTAATTCAGCCAGTGCGAATAGTTCTCCGGTTTGTATCTTCGCGTTTCAAGGATCGTGCGGCACCTTTCAGCGTCGTTTCTCCGTATCGGCCCGTCAATGTGTGGCCCGGAAACCTGCACGGGCATGAGCAAGCCCGCAAGCATGCCGATGATCGAAATGACGACAAGCCATTCGACCAGCGTCATTCCGAAAATTTTTTTCGGCGTCTTTTCGTTCGGTGTCACCACGGGAAGTTTGGACTCACTCATTTGCATATATGATTGAAATGTGAAAAAATGCGAGACCCTGTGTGCCTGCGAAAATACAGTGTATCCGCTTTCCCGGACAAATCCCAGCGCACAACCAAATTCCCGTGGAATTGTTAGCGTTTTTCATCGAACGAGACATCATAATCAATGAGCAGGACATTGATACCGTGATCCATATAATCCATTCGCGATTTCTTGATGCCGTGTTGCATGTCGATCCGTTGTAGGATATCCGGAGTGCCCCAGTTTCGGTGCTGGTAAGTGACGATCCAGATCCGGCCTGCGCGGATTCCTTCGTCGCGTTTGCTCTTCATTTCATCGATCAAGTCGGTGAAATGCGGCGGCGTTTTCGTTCTTAACGGATACAGCGAGTCTTTACCGGGCAAGTAATGCTCCGCGAAACCGATGAACGGTGTGACGAGCATGTCGCCTTTCCGCCAATGATCTCGTACATAACCAAAGGCGTTGTCGTATTCCATGCGGTTACCGTCGGTGTAATAGCTGAGTAACGATGGAACATTGAGCAGCAGGACAAAGGCCACGACGACACCGCCATCCAGTCGAAATCGAGGGAAATCGGTCTCTCTGAGTCGCTTTCGGACCAGGTCGATAAACAACGCCGCCAAACCGAAATAGGGGAAAACAAAGCAGAATGTGTACCAGGGAAAAAATATGATTTTCAGTGGAAGCGTCATCAGGGTCAACGAAACGGCCATTGAACATAAAAGCCAATATCGGGCATTTTTGTCTTCGAATTTGAGCCAGGCGATCAATCCGCCCAATACGGCGAGCAGGTAGATCATGCCGATACTCAAGATGCCGAACAGGGCGGGAAAAAGGCGTGAACCGAATTCGGTGTTTCCAAACCACTGGTAGGAAAGTTCGTGAAAATAATAGGAGAGTGGAATAAGGAACGGCAGCCGGTAAAGCTGCGACTGCTCGACCGGTCTGTTCGGATCGTAATAATCGTCAAGAAAATAGTGGCTTTTGAGATCTTCGGCATGAAATTCGCCGGTCCAGAGCTTTGTTTCGTAATATGTGAACAGCTCATCACCGGCAAAAGACCAGGTTCCCAGGCCGTAAAACCGCATCCCCGCCGCCGCGACGAAAAGAAGAAGAACCAAGAGAAGATGTTTGGTAAAAGACATGACGGCTGAACGGGGTTAAAAACGTGGGCCAGTCGGTGGAGGCGTCCAGGATGCCGAGCAATTTTCCCTCCGGCGAAAAGACAATCGCGCGAACCGTGCTCCAATCGGGTATTTTCCTGCCCGCATAGCGTTCCAGCGTTTGGAAGGTCCAACTGTCCGGTGCGGGCTTGAAAGGAACGTGGATCGTGACAAATTCAAACGAATCGAACACCGGATAAAGCTCCGTCGGCTGCGGCCGACCAAAGGGCAACGGCGTCTTGGAACCGTATGGCACAACGAGCACGTTGCGGCCGGTTTCCTTGGCGCGATTGAAGGCCGCGTCGAGCCGCCTAGCTACGGAGCTCTGTCGGGTTTCATCTTCCAAGGCCTGCTTGTAGCGGTCCCGCACGCCGGTTTCGAGCAAAGCGGCGTCAAAGCGAAGGTCGCCCAGATCAATTGCGCTTTCGTATTCACGAACACGTCGGTCGCTAACGAGCCGGAATTCTCGCATCGAGTAACTCCATGATTGATAAAACGATGCGGCGTCTTCCTTCTCCGTGAGAGCGATGAGTGTGAATTTGCAGTTCTGCGGAATGGGTTTGCTTTCAAAGCGACCTTCGGCATCGGTTTTGAGAATACGTACCATTCCGAAACGCTCTTTCATATCCTGCCTGAAGTCGGGATGGATGTCATAGTAAACATCGTAATTTGCGTAAAAGGAAGTGTAAGCATCCAATCCGAGACGCAGATTTAAACC
>JBEBTM010000115.1:0-10196 GCA_040393745.1 Thermogutta terrifontis
GATTAGGGGGGGGGGGGGGGATTAGCAAGACCTCCCCCCTTCACGTTAGTTGAACTTCTTGTT
This sequence comes from Thermogutta terrifontis, assembly GCA_040393745.1. Classification (GTDB taxonomy): domain Bacteria; phylum Planctomycetota; class Planctomycetia; order Pirellulales; family Thermoguttaceae; genus WRKP01. The sequence continues at coordinate 64 of JBEBTM010000115.1, forward strand.
TTTATTGCGATTAACGGGGTACTGATCGCACTTCTTTTACCGGCCGTTCAGGCGGCACGTGAGGCGGCACGTCGTTCGATGTGTACGAATCACCTCAAACAGTTCGGTACGGCGATTCATAATTTCGTCAGCGCCAATGACGGTAAACTGCCGCCCTCGACGATCCACGAGTCCCGGGCCAGTCTGTACGTCATGACCATGCCGTTCTACGAACAGCAGACTTTGTACCAGATTTGCGTCCCGGAGAATCACGAAACATCCATGGTCGACGGGCCTACGACCGACAATGACAAAAAACGCTACTGGAGGTGGTGGACCAGCGTTCTCACCGAGGATCAGCGAACCGGTTTCGGCTCGATACCGGGCTACAAATGTCCGAGTCGCCGCAGTGGCGTCCAGTTGCCGACCGATTTTGATACAGCGGACGAGGAAGCCATGCTCGGTCCCTTGGGCGATTACGCCCTTCCGACGGTCATGAATAAGACCACCGGCCAGAGTCCGATGGCCGGTCCTGTTTGGTACGACAACTACAAATGCAACGATAGCAACGCGATCAATAATTTCTTCGGCCCCTTCCGGCCGGCCCGTCTTCCGCCTACCACGTCGAACTTGACCGGTGTCATTCTGCGGGACAACATCGGTTACTGGGCCGACGGCACGAGTAACCAGCTTGTCATGGGTGAAAAGCACATCCCGGAAAACCGGGTGGGCGTTTGCCGTCATGCGGGCCCCTCGACATCCGACTGGGTCGACCGGGGCGACTGTTCCATGCTGACGGCCAACGATTGGTCCCAATGTTCCGTGATGCGATTGATGCACGTCGATTACCGCCTGGCCCGGGGCCCCAGTGAGTACATCGAGGACGCGAACACCTCGTCGCCCTTGCATGGTTACAGCTTCGGCAGCAGCCATCCGGGCGTGTGCAACTTCCTCATCGGCGACAGTTCCGTGCGTGCCGTTTCCAATACCGTTCCCATGGACACGATTCTCTGTCCGCTGACGAACATATCCGATGGCGCTTCCGTGACTCTACCATAATCCCGTTCGATACAGGAGCCGTTTCATGAGAATGTTTTCGATTTTATTCGCGTTTGTTTTATTGGCTTCCCTGGGTTGCGGAGGAGGCGGGGTAGGGGTTTCCGGCAAAGTCACCTTCGAAGACGGAACACCCCTGACCACGGGTGAGGTGGCCTTCCGGACCAATTCCTTTGCCGCGACGGGCAAGATCAATCCTGACGGAACCTACTCGCTCAGCTCCTCGAAAGAGGGCGACGGGGTTCCCAAGGGAACCTACCAGGTCACGGTCAAGGCGATTCAGTCCGTTGACCCGCCGCCCGGTGCGCTGAGCGATCCCAATTACAAGCCGGAACCTGCGAAGATTCTGGTCGACTTGAAATTTGCCGACCCGGCCAAGAGCGGCTTAAGCTGCGAGGTATCGGGCAAAACCACCTACGATATCAAGGTGACCCCGCCCGCGGATAATTAAAGAACGAAAATCCGCAGCCGCATTTGATTCCACCCGCCCCGGGCGTTATTGCAGGGGCGCATTCTCTTTTTTTACGTTTTTTTCACCAGAGGTATAATCATGCAATACTCATCCCGAAAAACGGGGTTCACGCTTGTGGAACTCCTTGTTGTCATTGCGATTATCGGTGTCCTGATTGCCTTGCTGTTACCCGCTGTCCAAGCGGCGAGGGAAGCGGCCAGGCGTATGACATGCACCAATAAAATGAAGCAGGTCGCTTTGGCGCTGCACAATTACCACGATGTCAAGGGCGATTTCCCCGCCGGTGGAAGCCACATCGGCAACACCTGGAACGGAACTTTCAGCGAATGGACCGGGTACACACCTTTCCTGATGCTCATGCCCTTTTACGAACACGCCCAGGTTTACCAGGAAGCGACCACCGGCCAAAATGCGGGCAAGGACCCGAGCGGCGTCATACCGTGGAATGTCACCCAGGAAGCCTTGATTTGTCCCTCGGACACCAATGCGTACCGTGGCGAAGGTTTTGCCTCCCTTGTGTACTCGCTGGGCGACTGGCCTGACAAGAACAATGATTCCACGGTAGATGTCAACAACCGGGGGCCCTTTGCCCGGGCTTTGAAATGGAACAATATCAGCTCTCTGTCCGACGGAACGAGCAACACGATCGTCTTTTCCGAGCGGGCCATTTCCTCCCGGCGGAACAGTTTGAAGGGCGCTTATAAACTGAGCGTTTCCGGTATAGGCAACAGCAATACCGACCTGACCGCGGAGAGCGGCGGCGGTTTCGATGTGACCCCGCAAAGCTGCATGAACGAACGCGATGGAAAGGGCTATACAACCGGCAACATCAAGGATGACGAGCATTTCGGAACTCGGTGGGCCGATGGTCGCGGGCCGTCCAGCTTCAGTACGATATTGCCGCCCAACGGGCCGAGTTGCTCCGGCGCCGGCGTTGATTACGATGCCCGGATGATGGTCGCCCCTTCGAGTTACCATTCCGGCGGCGTGAATACGGCCGTGGGAGACGGATCGATCCGGTTCATTTCCGATACGATCAATTGCGGTACGATTACTGCGACGACGACCACGGTGCGAAGCGGCCCGTCGCCCTTCGGCGTCTGGGGAGCCTTGGGCACGATCAACGGAGGCGAATCGGCGGTCAACTGAGGTCTGCGAGGCGATCCGTGATTGCAGAACCCGAGCCTGGATTCAATTCAGGCTCGGGTCTTCCGAGATGGCGTCGGACTGAATGATGTCGCCCAGAACATCGCGTCCGACTTCTTCGATGAATGCCTCCCAGATTTCCGTTTCTTCGGCGAAAACCAGTTCCGACGTAGCTTCGAAAAGATACCAGGCCCCCTCTTCGATCTCTTGGGCAAGCTGCCCTTCGCCCCAACCGGCATTACCGACGAAGAATCGGAACTCGCCGCCTTGACCCGCCTCGACCAAGTGGTCCATGCTCGATTTGCTCGAACCGAAATAAACGCCGGGCACGACTTCCTGGTCGAAAAGTTCCGGCTGAGAATGCAAAACGAACACGGGCCCGAAGACGGGTCCGCCGACATGGATGTGTCTTTCCGTGGCGCATTTTTGGTGGAAGATCGTCTCCCAAAGCTCGCGAATCGGCCTGTCGGATTCGCGATTCAAAACGAGCCCGAAGACGCCTTCTTCGTCGTTGCCGTGGATCAGGAGCACGACCGTTTGCTGAAAGTTCGGATCGAGAAGCGACGGTGCGGCGACGAGTAGTTTTCCAGAGTAGTTCATAGATTCAAACTTGAGGAACCGGGTCCGATCCGGGGATGGTACGTATCACCGTCCCGAAATGTTGCGATTATTTGTCCGCTTCAACCAGCTTGAAATAGCGCTCGACGGCCTCTTCAAACGAGGTGAAATGGTCGCCGTCGATCAATTCGACCCTGAGTCGCGGAGTGTTTTGTGATTGTAAACGAATGGCGTCCTGGAGAAAACCTCGATCCAATCGACCGATGTAGGCGTAATGTTCGCGCTGCATGGAAGCGATATTGGGGATCAGGATGCGCATTCGGCATTCTTTCGCATCTCGATAAGAAAAGGGCGCGATGTCACACCAGGCTTCAAAGGTTGTCGTATCGTAAAGCCCGCCGCTGCTACCGCTGTGTCGCAAGGGAATGTCGTCCATGAGTGACGCCATGGCCGAGATACCGCCGCCGATGCTGTGCCCGAACATGTAAATCCGGCTCGAATCAACATAGGACTGTTCAGCCAACCAACGGACGGCGTTGGCTGCGTCGTCGACTTCGCCGAACATGAGCTCGAAGCTGCCCGGATTTCCGTTTTCGCCGCGCCAGGTCGGGGCCATGACAACGTAATCGGCACCGATAAATGGTTCCACATGGTAAATCGAATCCGGGCCGGACGCAAAACCGCCGTGGCAGAAAACAATCGCCGGTCGCGGCCGGCTCTCGGCGACATCGGGGACGTAAACCCAGGCTTTGAGTTGGAGATCGCCGGACGGGTACCGGATTTCACGAATGTCGTTATTGAGCGGGCCATCGTCCTCCCAGTCCTGCGGCGACGGACCTCGATGGGTCAGTTTCGTCTGGAATTCCCGCCTCTGTTCGAAGTAAGGTTTCCCGACCGGCGTTGACGCGGGATCGACATTTTCTGTGGACGGCGTCTCACAACCGCCGAAGCAAAGAATCAATCCGAAAACAAACGCGGGCAGAAACAAACGCTCGATATTCATGAGAGGGTTCAGAAACGGGTTGCTGTGTTCGCGGGACGACCCGGAATTATACACGACGGAATCCGCCAAGTCAAAACAGGAGCCGGGCGTCCGCAGGAGGATTGTTTGCCGTTTCCAATCCCCCTACGGCATCCGGCTTTTCTCAAACCATTCCTCGACCAGCCGAAGGACGATTTGCGGGTTGATCGGCTTGCTGCAATAGGCGTCCATGCCGGCGTTGAGGCACTTTTGAACGTCTTCCTTCGTTGCGTTCGCCGTCAGCGCGATGATCGGGATTCGCTTTCTTCCCTGCTCCCGCTCCCATTTCCGAATCAGATCCGTCGCCTCGTAGCCGTCCATTTCCGGCATCTGGCAGTCCATGAGGACGATATCATAATGCTTGTTCCGGACGGCCGCGCAGGCCTCGTGGCCGTTATTGACGATGTCGCATTCAAATCCGGATTCGGCCAGGAGATTCTTCGCGACGATCTGATTGACACGGTTGTCTTCCACGACCAGCAGATGGATCCGTCCGGCATAAATCGAACGCATCGTGCCGGATCTTGGAAGGGGCATTTCCTGTTTGTGACTTTTTCGTTTCTCCGGTTTGCCGGTTTCCGGCGAGTCGGGGGCGATAACGCCGGAATCAATCATTTTCAGCCGGTCGACGGAAAAGATTCCGTTCATCAATGCGTCGAACAGGGCCGATGGGAACACGGGCTTGCTTAACGCTTCCGCTCCGATTTGATTCAAGTAGTCCTGATCAACGTCCTCGGCCAGTGAACGGAGTAGAATTGCCTGAGGCAAACGCACTCCGCTTGACTCTTCGTTTTCGACCACGCTGTGCATCCAGTCGATGCCCGCCCCATCCGCCAAGGTATTGTCGATGGTGATCAGGTCGAACGGTTCCTCGCGGGTTTGGTGTTGCTTCAACAATCCGAATGCCTCTTTACCGGACTCGCAGGCCGTACAACGCATTTCCCAATTTCGAAGCTGCGCACAAAGCGTATCTCGCTGGATGGCGTTATCGTCGACGACGAGAATGGTCCGATCCTTGAGTCTGTATTCGCCCCCGATTCCACGGTTGGCGAAAGCGACACAATAATTCCCGTCGATGTTGGGACAGCTTCGGTCCATTGCGTGCGGACAGGTTTCGTAATCGTCGCGAAGGCATTGAATCACATTTTGCTCACAGCCGAAAGAAACCGTAAACCAGAAAGTGGAGCCTTGTCCCGGCTCGCTTTCAACGCCGATCTCGCCCCCCATGAGATGAACCAGCTTCAACGAGATTGCCAAGCCGAGCCCCGTTCCGCCGTAAACTCGGGCCGAGGAGGCGTCCGCCTGGGAAAACGCCTTGAACAACCGGTCGAGCCGATCTTTCGCGATGCCGATGCCCGTGTCGATCACGCGGAAACGGATCATGAGGCCGGTGTCGTGGATCGCGTCGATCGTCACGTCGATCCGCACTCCGCCGTGATCCGTGAACTTCACGGCGTTTCCGACGAGATTCAACAGAATCTGACGAATCCGCCCTCCGTCTCCGCGGACGATCCGGGGCAGATTTCGGCAGAAGGAAACGCCTAGTTCCAGTTTCTTGCTCTCCGCCCGGGAAACGAGGATGCCAAGCACCGATTCAACCGTGGCGGGCAGATCGAACGGCTCGGAATCGACTTCCAGTTTACCCGCCTCGATTTTTGAAAAGTCGAGGATGTCATTGATCAGGAACAACAACGACGTCCCGGACGCATGGATGAGATACGCATATTCGCTTTGTTTTTCATTGAGTTTCGTTCCGAGCAGCAGGTCGGACAGGCCGATTACCCCGTTGAGCGGCGTTCGGATTTCGTGCGACATGTGCGCCAGGAATTCGCTTTTGGCCTTATTGGCGTTTTCCGCTTCGCTCCGCGCGGTTTCCAGGTTTTCAGCGTAGCGCCGCCGGCTGATCTGGCTTCCCATCCCTTGCGCGAGCAGCGTCAACTGCCGGATGTCGGTTTCCGCGTACGGCGTTTCCTTGTTCCCCACGCCCAGGATCCCGATGGCTTGATCGCCGTCGAGGATCGGCATGTTCATGTGCGAATGGACCTCAAAATGGCCGGTCGGGAATGTGCGGGTACCGGGCAAGGAAGCAAAGTCGTCCTGGATGACCGCCGCCTTCTTTTCTAGGCATTCGATCAACGTCGGCGCCAGCAAGTGCGGGTTGCCGTCGCCGTCCTTCATCGGAACGGCGCAATCCTGGACCTCGCCGTAAACGAGAGATCGGAACGGCAGGAGATCTTTGGAAGGATCGAACATGACGACGTACCCGATCTTGCTGCCGGTCAGTTTGACACCGGTGGCGATGGTGAAGTCGACGATCTCCTGTTCCGGCTCGTTCGTCATTTGCGCCAGTTCCAACAGAGCGTTTGTTCGCAGTCGGTCCAGTTCGAGCGCGGCTTCGTTCTTTTTCAGTTCCCGCAAATCGCGTGTGTATCCGGCGACGATGGAATGATCGCCGTGTTTGACCCGGACGAGCGTGATTTCTGACGGGATGGGTTCGCCATTGAGTTTTTGGTGCATCCACTGGAAGCGGCAATAACCGTCCCGGAACGCCGCGGTGATGTTTTCCTTGGCCATTTCCGGCGTTGGTCGGCCGCAGGGCTGGAAGGGAGGCGAGAGTTCGAAAAACCGGTCGAGGTATTCCTTCTTGTCTTTCAACTCGAACAGTTTGACCGCTTCGAGGTTGCAATCGATATTGTCAAAATTTTTGTCCCACAAATTACAGCAGAGCGGGGTCGCGTCCAGCATGATTTGCGTTCGCTCGTCCGCTTCCCGCATCTCGGCGAGCATTTTCTTAAATTCGCGGAGATCGCGGGTGTAGCCGACGACGATGTGACCGTTGCCGCGTTGAACACGAACGAGCGTAATCTCGGCGGGGACGGGTGTTCCATCGGGTTTCTGGTGCATCCATTCGAAACGCTGCCAGCCAGTCTCGAACGCCGCCTTGACCTTTTCGATCGCTTTTTCAGCCGACAAACGACCGTCCGGTTGGTATTCGGGCGATAATTCTCTGAATCGGTCGAGGTATTCCCGCTTGCTCTGCAGATCGAACAGTTTCGCCGCTTCGAGATTGCAGTCGATGTTGTTGAAATTTTCGTCCCAAAAGTTGCAGCAAAGCGGTGTCGCGTCCAGCATGATCCGCGCCCGCTCGTTTGCGGCGTCGATCTCGGCGGACATTTTTTTGGCTTCGCGCAGGTCGCGAATGAAGCTGAGGACGATGGGCGATTCGCCGTGTTGGATGCGCACGAGCGTAATCTCGGAGGGAATCGGCTCACCATCCGGATTTTGGTGCATCCATTCAAAGCGGTGATACCCCGTCTCGAACGCGGTGGCGATCAATTCCGAAATGGCTGTCGCACTCCGTCTGCCGTCCGGTTGGTATTCCGGTGAACAATCCATGAAGTGATCGAGATACTCGCGTTTGTCGGTGAATCCGAACAGTTTGAGCGATTCGAGATTGCAGTCGAGCGTTTGGCCGTTTTCATTCCACAGATTGAGGCACAAGGGTGTTGCGTCCAGCATCCGTCGGGTCAGCTCATTGGCATCTTCGGCGACGATCCGTGCCTCGTCGAGTTCGTGCGTTCTTTCCTCAATGAGCGCTTCCAGGTTTTCGCGGTACAGCGTGAGCGTATCTTCGTTTTCCTTGCGCTGGGTGACGTCACGGATCATGCCGATTCCAGCGATGATTTCGCCCGTCGGAGAGAAAATAGGATGCGTGAAATGTTCGAGCCACATCCCCGGCTTGGTGTCGGTCGGTTCTTCGTAATGAACGAGAGTGGTGGATTTTCCCGTTTCAAACATCATTTTCGCCGGACAATCATCGCAAACACTGTCGAGGCACGACGTAACGAAACACTTTTTTCCGACGAGGGGCATGTGCTCGGCGTACATTTGTTCGAAGACGGGATTCGTCTTGAGAATGACATAATCCCGGTCGATGATGAACATGCCTTCCTGGATGCTGGCGAAAATCGTGTCGACGAACGTTTCGTGCGACCGGATGGTTTCCGCGAATCGGACCCGCTCCGTAATGTCGCGAAACGTCTCGAAAGCACCGACCAACTCGCCGGTCTGCGGATCGAACATGGGTGATGAATCAAGCTGCAAATGCTTGTCGATCATCGGCTCGTAATAGGAACTGCGAGCCGGTTTTCCCGTTTCGAACGTTTTGATGACCGGGCAATATTCGCACGGTTCGTCTCGGTCGAAAATCCTTTTGTAGCAGACATGGTCGACCAGGGGACCGTTCGCCGCATGAATATTCACGGCGATGGAATTCGCCCTCCGAATCACGAACTGACGATCCAACAAATAGATTCCGTCTTCTGAATTTTGAAACAAATTCTCCAGTTCCGCCTCCCGTTGCCGACGCAATTTCGCCTCGTTTTCCCGGTTGGTAACATCCGTCCCGAATCCGATGGCGCCTTCGATTTCCCCATACAGGTTCTTGAGAGGCATGACGTGAACTTCGAGGACGGTTGCTCCCGCGTGCAGGAGAACGGTCGACGACTCGCCTTGGAGAGCGGAACGAAAGAGTCGGACATGATCGGGATCATTAACGAAGACCTCTTCGATCATTTTTCCGACCGAGATGTGTGGAAACAGGTCGTCGGTGGGAATGATTTCTCCAAAAAACGCGGTGATGCGTCCTTCAGTATCTGCCGCGATGAGCGAAACACCGCCATGTTTGATCAGCGTGACCAGCAACGGATTGTCGAGCGTCACCCCTGATCTGTTATTTGCGTCATAACTCTTTGCGGTCATTGATGTTATTGTTCGGTCTATTGAGGCTTCCGTTGGGATTGATCGATTAAACAGTCTGATTGTACCATTTTACGTGATCGCGGGTATATTGAGAACGGAAAAAATTATCAATCTGACGTATCTTTATTCATTCGCCGTCTTTCCCTCGCTCTCTTGGATCATGAACATGGCGTTGCGGACGATCATCGTCTTGATCCGTTCCTTTTCCTCTTTGGAGAAGCCGACCAATTTTGTTTGTTTGACGAGATGGTCCCGGAATAGGCGGAAACCGATAAGATGGCCCATCACGCCGACCGACAGTAACACAACTTGGTCGCGGTCCGCATGGCCCGTCGCCGCTTGAAGTAAGCGAATAAACAATTCGTTTTTCTCCTTAAAGTATTTTTCAAAAAGCGTGTCCTGGAGTGGGGACGGGTAGAGCCACTCGAAAAACAGGATACGGAAATACCAATTCTTTTTCTCGTCGTCATAAAGCCCGTCGACCATTTCGCCAAGACACCCCTCGAGTATTTGCCGAGCTGTCTCCCGGTCGGTATCGTCAAACGATTCCAAGAAAAGACGATGACGCTCCAGCGATTTATCTTGGGGAGGGATGAGGCGTTCGAAGATCGTCTCGTATAAGCTTTCCTTGCTCTTATGGTAGTACATGACCGCCGAGAGGGGAAGTTCCGCTTCGTCGGCAATCATCTTCACCGTCGCCACAGAAAAGGGGTACTGTGAGAAGACTTTGATCGCTGCCCAGACGATCCGTTCTTCCTTCACAAGCAGCTTCGGGTTGACGGGTAACACGAAATCGGACATGGCAAGCCTCCTCTCTAATTCGGATGAAACTTCTATATTGTCAGGTCTTTATGTAAAACGCATAATGCCATTCGGCGTTTTTTCGGGTAAATCAGCCTCAATTCGGCGGATTTTTCATTGACTGTGGAGACGGGCTGCATAGAATTGGAATGGCTATTCCAGTATACGCATTTTCATTCCAATCATGCAAGAGACAATATGTTTCTAATGTAGATTGTAAGTTTTTCAATCTTATTTGCAACAAAAGGAGAAAAAATTCAAATTTTATAATTAGCACACTCTTCGTCGAAAAGGAGAAGGCAATGGCAACACTTGATTCAGTCAAAGAGGTTCTCGCGG